>NZ_JMDX01000102.1:0-20457 GCF_000935845.1 Paenibacillus sp. E194 | reverse complement strand
TTTTATCTAGTATTAAGGCTAACACCAATAATTAATGCAACTGGGAAGTGGTTATTATATGTATCCATTGCAGCTTTCTTTTTAATACTATTGGACGTAATTGAATACGTTTTAGAAGGAATAAAAGAAAAGAGAGGAATCAAGGTCAATAATTTAACAGTTCTACGCTCAACTTCTCTAGGATGTGCAGTAATCGCAATAATAGTTTTGCCAAATTTAAAAATTGACATTCCCGTTAAGACTGTTAATGCATGGAGTGACGCAATTTCATTAATTAGCTTAGGACTTGCAATAACGTTAATCGGTTTTAAAACAGAGAGGACTAGAAAGTCTTTATCTAATAAAACTATGTTTACAAGAAATGAAGTAAGCGAATTTTTTAAATCAACTGAAGGACAGAATCTTATTGATGAACGCATAAGGAGACTAGGGCTCCAAGATGTAAACATGATTGGGGAATTTAATGCAGAATCTAAGTAGTGTAACAGCAGATAACACTATATTGACCTATATTGACCTATATTGACACCTCGGACATACTGAACCGGCTCCAATTAGTGGGAGAGAAAAATAAGTGCAAGTAGAATAAAAGCAATAAGACAAGAAGCAGATCTTGAATTAAATAACCGGGGCGTTATTTTCGACTTCTCGGCCGTTTACAAATAAATGATGGTGAATGTAAAAACGAAAAGGAATAAAGAGATCATGAAAAAGATAATTCCTAATGTGATAGTAAGTATACTATTGCTCATTATTCTGCTCGGCGTGGCTGCTTTTTTCCTATTCTTCCATATTGGTATTTTTGAGGTGTTAGGAATTCAATATGAATCGTGGACATCGGTGTTTCTGTTTATCGGTCTATCATTCGTTGCTGATGCGGTTACCAAAGTATTATTTATTTTTATGAAGACAAGGTATTTCCTCTCTACTGGTCAGCAATTTAAGCAGTATCATGACGCTATTTTCCGAATACTCCTCGATTTTGTTGCTGTTCATCTGATTGATGAATGGATGACGTCCGTTCATTTTTCTATTTTTTCTGAGATTGGTTTTGTTCTTATTATCTATTTGATTGATACTTTACTTTTTCAGAAAAAAGACCATGATCGTTGAGAAGAAAGAAGCAAAATAATGAGTTCGCAATTCAAATGATTCCATTCGGTTAACGGGGAGTGAACATTACATTGTCAGTTGTTCGAGAGTATATTCGATTGTATGCAAAAATAACGTTGAATCAGAAAGTGAGTTTTTTGTGGTACTTGCTTTTACCCTTAATTCTTTTTTTCGTATATCATTACAATTGGATCATGAATAGTCCAGAAGCATCTTTTTTTCAATACCAAGCCAGCATGTTCTTAGCCTATATAACATTCGTCATGTCTATTGAGGTTACGACAAGCTTGATCCGTATGAGAGAAGATGGCTTCTTGAAAATGTTCGCATTCGTTTCGGGCACGAAGTATCCTATGATTATAGGAAAAGTCTTTACGCAATTATCCTTCCTGATTCTTTCGATCCTCATCTTTTCTTTAGTGACCAGCTTATGTAGTCTACATAACCCTACAGATATTATATTATTTATGATTAGTTCCGTCGTTGCGGGCTTAATCGGGGCAATTCCGATAATGTTCTTCTTTTTAATACTTATGATTTTCCCGATGAAGCAAGAATCACTAGTTACTGTATTGAATATGCTTCTACTTGTATTTTTGATCGTAACCGCTAATAATTTGTCGCAATCATTGTCGTGGGGAATCCTGCTGTTATATATCAATCCATTAGAACTGGTTAGAGCTTTGAATCTATTAATAGCGGAATTCATAACGGGTAAGGAATTTATGAATTTTGGCTCGGCTCATATCGTATTCGGCCTGATTTTATATATGATTATCGGACTTTTGGGGATGAGATATACAAGAATCGTATCCTCGACAAATCGAACATGAATTGGGGCAGGTATATGATTACAATTGAGAATTTAAATTATAGGCATAAGAATTGTAATAAGAGTAATTTGGAGAATGTAACTGTAGATTTTAAACCGGGTATAGTAAACGTCATTATAGGAAAAAACGGTTCCGGTAAGACGACGTTATTTGATTTAATTACAAATGTTATTCCAAGACCCAAAGAAATCAAAGGTGTACCGAACCATTCTGAAATTATTTATCAATTACAGGGGTTATCGTTTCCTTCGACTTTGAAAGGAAAGGATCTGTTTCGGTTTTTTTGTACACGGATCACAATAATAGTATAAAAGTTTCGAATACTCCTTATACCGATAAATACATGGAATCTTCAGAAATTGAGTTAATGGAAAAAGTATGGGACAACCAATTCGGTCAGTTATCTATAGGCGAGCGGCGGTACTTAAGTATTTTGGCGGTAACGCTTATGCAAAGGAAGCTGTATGTATTCGATGAACCGACTTCCGGAGTTGATCCCGAAGCAAGATTGCAAATTTTAAAAAGAATAGAAAGGCTTACTCTTGGTACAAGTTCTACAGTCATTCTTTCTACTCACACTTTACATGAATTTCGAAATATACATTGTAAAATTCATTTATTGCATAAAGGGAGTATAAGATTTCAAGGAACGTATGAGCAGTTTACCGAAAAAGGCGAAAACGGCGATCCAGACTCAGCATTTTATCAAAACCTCTTGCTACATCAAGCAGAGTAATGATAAAGTCCACCCAAAACATTTTACATCCGAAGAATTCAGGTGGGCACAGTAGAGCAAATAAAAAGCTCTATTGTGTCCTTTTACTTTTGTTAATTGGAGGGGGAAATGGTATGACCTATTTGCTGTTTGTTATCATTATTTTAATTGGTTTTTTACATCTTATGAATTATATAGTCAATCGTGAGGATAATGAACCCAAGCCGCCATTTAAAGTAAAGTTGTGGCTCATACCAGTGTTGGCGCTTTTATTACTCACAATCGTTTCGTTGTTGGCTGGATTATTCGCACTATTGTTAACCGGAATCGGAGCATTAAACCACACACTCACATTCCCAAATCATTATGCCGCGTTCACAGTTTCGATGTACATAATTCTCTTGTTTCTGCTAGTAGAATCATTTATACATCCGTTCATTTATGCGTTATTATTGGCCCTCTTGAAAAAAAAGCCTACTCGAGTGATTAGTCACATTGTCAATGTGATTGGAGATACGTTAGTTATTTACTTTGTTTTTAACATTTTTCCGTATGTATCTATTTCGGGATTGGACACCGCTTTTTATATCTCCGTTCTTCTTTTGGTTCTTGGTCAAATATGCGTTGGTTTTGAATACGTGATCAAGAGATATATTATTAAAAACAGAAAAAAGAAATGATGACATAGATAAGGTACAGGCAATCGAAAAGATTCAATCTACGTTCATAAGACTAGGAAAGGGGTGAACAGTGTGGATGTTTATTTAGAAATCGATAATCAAGGAAATTCTCTTTCCCTTGATGTACCCGGTAGTTGAGCTGTGTAATGAACTCACAGGAACAGAAACTTGTAGCTTGTAAGTTCTCCCTCATAATTGGAAGGTAGCACGAGGCTTGGAAATCAAGGATTAAAAGAGATGTACTCGAGGTGAGGATATGATGAAAAAAGAAGCCAGCTATAATAGTTGGCTTCTTGAAAATGTTCGCGTTCGTTTCGGGTACGAAGTACCCTATGATTATAGGAAAAGTCTTTACGCAATTATCCTTTCTGATTCTTTCGAACCGTTTCTGTTGGCGACTATTTATATAGTCCAAAACAACAGAAAGCGGTACTGAATCATCAATAAAATGAACAGACAGATAGTTGCTATCAATATAGCATTCCATACTTTTCTTTTTCTGCTAACTTGCTTATCCCTAAATGATCGTAAAATAGGGATAGCTGCAATTACCATGCCAATAGAAAAAACAGCATTGATTATTAGGTGTATCCTAAAATCTCCAATTGGAGAGGACATAGCTGACATAAACCTCATTATAGTTACTATCATGTTAACCATACATAATAGACCGATAACCGGTAATAGATTTGTTTGTTTATATGCCGGTATATGAAGTGAGATTCCCTGCTTTTTACGTTTTCTCAATAAAATGACGGATACGAGTGCAGCGATGGAGCCTGTAATAAAAATTATTATACAAAAAACAAAAGCAATCTGATTGATTTGGATGTTTTTGAATAACGGCATTTTTAGATAGTCCCGAATATTTCCTGTGCGAACTTTATTAACCTGACCGTTTTCATCTAACTCAAAGGATAAAAAGGCAAGAGACCCTCCGCTTCGTTCCAATATAGATGGATTGGAATCCATTCGTTCAAAAACCAAGGGGGCGACCTCTGCAAAGTGAAGTGTTTCTCGATTTGGATCGATGGAAGGCCGTACTTCAATTTCCCCGTTCCCCATGTCCTTTACCACAATACTATCACCAGAAAGCAAATATAAACTTGACAGGAAGTTGCTATGAATCATTCGGCCCGAATAATAAGTTCCACTGAGATCTTGGGTATGGGGATTTGGCACAGTAACCTTTGCTTGATGAGAAAATTGGGCAGAAAGTTTATCGACAATTTCAGTCCGCACACCACCCGATTCTCCAGCTACGTTGGTAAGCACACTAACACCGAAATTCTCTTCCGGGAGGAGACTTAAAAATGCAGAAAAATTGGTTGTATTTCCTCCGTGTTCCAGTAAGCGAACTCCGTTTTCCTGACGCTGCCAAAACCCATGGGCATTAGAAGGCATACCGGCAGAAACAGAAAGGGAATCGGCATGCATTTCTTTAAGCGTTTGAGGCGAGTTAAATAATGAGTTATTTAAAGAACCCTCATAATCCATTTGTGCGATCATAAACTTTGCCATGTCTTCTGCGGTTGAGGTAATCGCGCCGGCAGGTGCTTCATTTAAAAAGTTTTCTGGTAGCAGCTCGAATCCTTCTGACGCACTGCCATAACCCTTGCTTTTATTTTCTGCAAACCCAGGCAGGTGATAATAATTTGCATAGGCAGTGCTTCTTTGCATATGCAAAGGATCAAAGATATGGTTTTTTACATATTCTTCAAAGAGTTCCCCAGACTTAACTTCCACTATATATCCGGCAATGTCTGTACCGAAGTTAGAATATGCGATAACCGTTCCCGGTTCATATATTTGTTTGGGCTGATGTTTTGCACTCACCCATTTTTCAAGAGGAATAACTTTTTCTTTCTCAAAAGTAAGCATTTCGCTTGCATTTTCTTCAAACCCTGCGGTATGGTTCATTAAATCTAATATCGTAATTGGTTTATCATAAACCAAATTAAGGCGCTCATACCCGATATATTCTCGTATATCTGTATGTAGATCAATCTTTCCTTGTTCAACTAGTTGCATTACTGCTGTCCATGTAAAAATTTTGCTGACCGATCCAATTTCAAATACAGTAGATGTAGGATCAACGGGAAGATTCTTCTCTATGTTTGCTACCCCATACCCTTTGCTGAAAATTAGCTTTCCGTCTTTAACTATAGAAACTGCCGCTCCCGGTACGGTAACCCCTATTTTACCTTCCATAATATCATCAACTATTGTTTCGATTTTTGAAATATCCACACCTGATGGAGTTACTTCAGTACTTGCAAATGCTGACATGGGAGAGCAGAAAAAGAAACTGAAAATTGTAATTACGGTGGTTACAAAAGCAACCAGCCTATTTGTTTTTTTCATTACAAGTCTCCTTATTTCCATTATGTAATCTTCATATATTTTTAGAAACACAAGTTTTATCTCCTTGCTTGTATACCTGTTACTACACTGCCTGCAATGCCTAATACACCTAGCGCTAGCATCCATTTATATGATAAAAAAATTCCAACTAGCATAAAAACAATCCCTGTTATCCCATTTGTAAGTGAACTTATTAGGAATGACCGTTTGCTGGGTTTGGGAAAGCTGATAGAAATTCCTGCCCATTCCCCGGCCTTTTTACACGCGCTATTCATGCTGCTAAACACTTTATCAATCATCATATCTTTCACTCCTAACATATGAAATAAGAAACACCCCAGTTAGAAATGCCGACAGCAATATTTAAAATAATGAATACTGGTGCTATATTTCTCTCTTTATTCAAAAATTTGATCTATCGTACTATTTAATAGAAATTCAAATACTTCAAAACGGTCATAAGCAAGTTTATCTTTCAATGTCACCATAAATAGCATCGAACCTATTACAGCATATGCTTTTTCTTTTTCAATTTTCAGTCTGAGTCCTGCAAGATCAATGGTATCGTAGAAAAAAGTTTCGCTATCAAAGTGTAGTTTTTCGATACGGTCTTTAGGTAATTTGTTTAAAAAGGCCAAGAAATCTGGAGTTCCCAGATCATATAGAAATGGTAATTTATCAAATTCTTCGAAATGCCATTTCATGGAACTAATAAAACCAGCTTTGCCCCTTTTACTATTAATAATTTCTAGCAATTTGCTTTTTAACCTATTTTGCACGCGCTCTAAGGTGTCGCAAAACAAATCCTCTTTAGCCGAATACAATAAATAAAATGCTCCTGTTGATATTCCTATTTTTGCTGTTAATTCACCAATACTTGTTTTCTTGTATCCATGCAATGCCCAACTCCGCTCACATTCCGTACAAAGCCTTGTTCTTAGCTCAACTTTTTCTTCATCAGAAAAGCCTTTCGGTCCTCTTGTCATCCATTACACCGCCTTATTTTATTATGAATAAATTTATCTTTTGATTCATGATAGAATCATACTCTCTCTTGTAATATCTGTCAACCGATATATGTTGCTTGATAATAATGGAGCTGAGATCGATCCTAAAGTAACCCATGAAGAGATCACAAAATCAGTAGTAGACTACATAAAAAAGAATAATTTGCATAATATTTCCTGGTGGGCCAGGGCTTTTGGGGGAACCATTATCGCGAAAGTAACGGAACAGCTGTGGATTAGGGTGGGAAGGAGGAACGTTTTGAAGGTGGAAATTATCAGCGATATGAGCTAGTTAGATCCATCAAGAAGGAATAAGAATTGATTCGAAAATTGTCAATGATTTTGATGATGATGGTACTATTCGGTTCTGAAGTGGTGGTGGTCTCTGCCGAGACTGATTCCTACTCAGACGGAACCTACACATTAGTAATGAATAACGAGGATCCTTCTTTTGATTCGACAGTGAAACAACGAATGATTGATACTTTCTTTATCGTATATCCTCAAATGGTTGCACGTTTCAATGGTCAGGCAGCTCGCAAAGTACATTTTACAATTGATCCGACATACTCTGGTGTTGCGGAAGCAGGAGGGGGCAATGTTAGATTCAGCTCTAATTGGCTGCGAAAGAATCCGGAAGATATCGATACGGTAACCCATGAGTTAATGCATATCGTTCAAGCCTACCCTGGGGGAAGTCCGGGATGGATAACCGAAGGGATTGCGGACTATGCTCGTTATAAATATGGCAGAAATAATGGTCCAGCAGGATGGTCCCTGCCTAATTATAGCCCTAATCAACAATATACGGATAGTTACCAAGTTACAGCTCGCTTTTTCGTATGGCTGGAAAATCGGATCCGTCCGTCGATTGTCAATGAGATGGACTTCAATCTTCGTAATCGAACTTATAGTGAACAATTATGGGTGAAGTTAACTGGCCAGACTGTCGATCAGTTATGGCAGCAATATTCCAAGGATCCAAACTTGACTAGCAACGATGTGCTTGTGGGAAGACCCTATAAATTAATTAATGTAAACAGTGGAAAAGCATTGGATGTTCAAGGAGCAGGGGCAGCGAATGGCACAAATGTTCAGATTTATTCAGATAACGGATCAGCAGCACAACGTTGGACCGTGTATCGAAACCAAGACGGCACATATAAATTGATTAACGCGGTTAGTGCCAAAGCACTGGATGTGACAAGTTCGGGGACAGGAGACGGTACAAACGTGCAGATTTGGGATGACAACGGTTCAGGGGCACAGAAATGGAGCTTCATACGCAATACAGATGGCTCGTATAAACTAATTAATAGTAACAGCAATAAGGCACTGGATGTATCCGCATCAGGTACGAGCGACGGTACGAATGTGCAGATCTGGACGGATAATGGGACCGCTGCTCAAAAGTGGAAGTTGGTACTTTTAAATTAATAGGGGTAGGAATTCATATGACCAGTTAGATCGAATTGATCTAGCTGTTTTTTTCATATTTTCGTGTAATCGGAATGACTTTGGCACTTGGCCCGAATAAGTAAGATTCGTCTTGATTCTCAAAAGGGACTAACCCGTAAAGGGTCAGTCCCAGTAGATACACCTTGCTATTATTCTACAAGCTTCCAGGATTCATCGCTGCCCGGAATGCTCTTCGTCCACCACTTGGCTTGGTAGAGCTTGCCTTCATAGCGAACCAAATCGTTTTCTACATACACATTGCCCGGCACGTAATCCACACTTCCGTCCTCGTTTGGATTCACTTCTTTATGCCATGCTATGGAGTTATCCGGCGCTTCGCCTCGTACCCACCAATTTGCAGTGTATTTCTCTCCTTTGTAGATAACCGTATCACCTTCATAGTAGATCTTGTTCGGATCATACGTATCCGCAAGCCCGTCGGTAACGGTAATATTGCGCTCTGTAGAGGCTTGCAGGCCTTGATTGTCTTCTACAGTGTACACCAGCTTGTAGGTTCCCGGAGTAGAGGAGTCAACCGTTCCTTCGATCACGATGCGATCGGTCAGGTCACCGTCCTCTTCATCCATAGCGGTAACTCCTTCTTTCGGATCGAAGTGATCGCCCACGAGAATTGTTTTATCCGCAGCGCCATGAATCACTGGCTTGTGATTGATCTTTTCTGCCACAGTGATCGTGCGTTCAGCAACTGCTTGCTGTCCTTGGCTGTTCTCTACGGTGTACACCAGCTTATAGGCTCCTGGGGTAGAGGAGTCAACCGCTCCTTCGATCACGATGCGATCGGTCAGGTCGCCGTCCTGTTTGTCCGTAGCGGTAACTCCGTCTCTCGGATCAAATTGCTCGCCAACGAAGATTGTTTTATCTGCTGCACCATGAATCACAGGTTTTGAAATTACCGGCGGGGTGCTACCATTTCCGAATGTTTTGAAAATATCGGTAAATTGATATTGGGCCGTTACGCCGCTGTTGTTTTCCAACATTGCATCCCGGTTCATCGACCAGAAGGAGGTCATCGCCAGCCCTTTCTCGATCGCATGATCCACAACCAACTGCGACCACTCCGTCGTAAAGATCGGATGAAGGTTGCTTTCGAACCCGATAGATGGTGTCGTACCAATGATTCCATAAGCCTCTTGATCGGTTAGATCGATGTTGGCGAATTGCTTGTAGTATTGCTTCACTTGATTTTTCGTCGAATCAACGGCTCTCAGAGAAGCTGAACCATAGTTTTCGCCAGGCTGGAGCGTACCACTGCCGTAGTTCATCGTCATGATGTTCACGACGTGGACATCCACGGCAGCAGACAAGTAAGCTTCCAACACATCCAGTTGAACAGAAGTCAGACCGCTTGGCAGTACAGGGAGTGTTATTACGATATCGACTCCCGTTGCATCCTGCAGCTTCTTAATCGCCTTTGCGTTGGCGATATTCATGTCTTTGTTCTGAGCGCCGCCCTCAATGTCAAGGTCAAATCGGGTCAGTCCATAGCCTTGAACCAGCTCCATATAAGTATTAAAGAGCGTATCGGTATCTTGAGTAACTTCCCAGAATGCAGCTCCGTTCGCACCGCCTAGCGAGATCGTGACATCTCCGCCCAACTCGCGAATTTCCCGGATGGACTGCTTAATTCCTTGATATTGGGTGTCTTGCGGATTCTTTTCGCTTAGTAATGCATGTCCTCCCCAGCCCCATTGCACTTTGCCGTCCGCTACTTGATGCCCAACGGGCTGAACAAAGCCAAGATTGAAGAATTTCACGCCGGTATCCTCGGAAATTCTGGCAAGGTTAGGAGCGCCGTTGTTGGAATAGCCCGGCTTGGTAACCCATGCAACCATGTCGATGAATGGGGAATTGATTTGCTTCGGCCACTCGATTCCTTGGCCAACCCCAAAGTCATACCCCGGTGCTGTCGTTTCGATAACGGTAATGGTACGTTGTTTCTCGACCGTTAATCCTTGCGAGTCCGTAACGGAGTAAACCAGCTCATACTTGCCGGCTGCATTCGTATTGACTTCTCCCGTCACGGCAATATGGGATGTGAGATCTCCGTCTTCTGCGTCCGTAGCCGTTACGCCAGCCAGCTTATCAAAGTTGTCGCCGACTGTAAGCGTCAGGTTCGTTACGCCATGCAATACAGGCGGTTGATTCTTGCTTGGAGCTTCATCACCCCAAATGAGTTGTCTGTTCATTTCTGGGCTGTTATCCGACACCCGCTGAACCAGCTCCATGCTTGTAATCTTGGCATCTCCCTTTAGTTTGAACGTATAGGATCTGCCAGTTTCAATCGTTTTTGCATCATAGACCGATTTCAAATCGACGACCGTGTAACCGTTCTCATTAGTTACGATACCCGCCAAATAATCGCCGGAAGTCAGCGGCCCATCGGCTTGGATGTAAAGCTTCGGCAGCTTAACCGTTTTCGCGCCTCTTTCCACGGCTCTCAACACTGAATTCGATTCGGTCAAGGACTCGTTATTGAAGAGGGAAATTTCAACCCCTTTATTGTTGCCCCAAGCTTCTGTATACGATTTCACATCTGCCGTAACGTCCAGCTTGGTATATTTAATTTCATGGGTTGTCAACGGCTGGCTTCCGAAGAGGCCTTCTTTCGTTGTCTTTGTTAATTTGTCACGCTTGGTAGGATTCGTAGTAGGGGCATCGTTGGAAGCCATCCAAGCAATTACGCCGCCCAGACCATTCTCGAGCACATATTTCGTTTTCTCTTGAATGGATCGTTCATTGTCATAGGTGTAGAATACGCCAGTTGTCCCATCATACAGATAGGGAGCTTTGGCTGCATCATCCCAATATTCCTTGAGATTTGGGTAAGTGGCCTTTAGCTTGTCAAGGTTGCGATAAGACCAAATCCCTGTTCGACGGCCGGCGTCCCCAATGGTGAGCGCTGCTTCGCCAACCGCGCCGCGGGATGGAGACTGATCCGCATCCTTGGCGGATAGTGCCGCTTCGCCGAATAGTCCTGGATGACTCGGATCGGATCCTTGCGACACTTTATCCCAGCCGCGAGTGTAGTAGGCCGCCCCAATCACAATCTTGTTCGGCTCGGCACCTTGCTCAATCAAGTATTTTACGCTTTCGTCGACCGACAGGTTGTTGCCCGTGAGCGGGTCGTTCGGATTCGTATACAAGCCAGTATGATGGCCGCTTACTTCATCCCATGCGCCGCGCATGTCATAGTTCATAATGTTGGCGAAGTCTACAATGTTGAACAGTCTAGGCACATCTATGCCGATATCGATCTTGCTCTTTGGCGCCGGAAGCGCAACAGACAGTTCATACGCTTTCCCAAGCTCGGATCCTTGCTTATTCAATGCGTTTTTGAGGTCTTGCAGGAGCAAAATATAATTGTTTTTATCCTCCGGCGTGGCGTATTTCGTGCCTTCATCGTTCTTATTATCGACCAGATCAGGCTGTCGAATTTCAGCTGGGAACTCCCAATCGACATCCACGAAGTCCATGTTCGTGTACTTGATGAATGTCATCACATTTTGGATCAGATTCGCCCGTTTTGAAGCATCGGCCGCTACGACAGAGAAGTCGCCTGATTTCGACCATCCGCCAAGAGAGATGCCAATCTTCAGATTCGGGTTTTCTGCGCGCAATTGCTGTAGGGCGATAAGGCTGCCCGCATTGGCCGCTTGCCATTGTACGCCTTCCTGGCCGACAGGCGCTTCTACAGCCGCATCTTTGTCCGTAAAGACAAGGTTGCCTTGGGCGTCAAAATCGAGAAACGCATAGTTCAAGTGGGTTAATTGATCGCCAGGAATATCCTTGGGATAGAAGTTCCCTTGTCCTCCCCAAATCGACCAATCGCCATAGTACATAACATTCCGGATTTCCTTTGTCGCGTTTTTGACCACAGGTTCCTGTGCTGCGGAAACAGCCGACCCTGCATAAGCCGGTGCCAACGAAGACACGAACATCATGATGGTCACTACCGTCATTGCGAATAATCTCCGGGCACTCTGCTTTTTCCTAGTCTTCATCCGTTACTCACTTCCTATCAATAGATTTTATTAATAGGCAGCTAGGGTGGGGGATCTTGCTATAACTATACAAAACAACGCATACGACTAATAGGGTTAGGATCTATTAATCGGCAACTGGCTAGCATAGAATTTCTTCCTTAGCCCCTTTAGTTTTGCGTCACTAGATTTCCCTAGCTTTGCCTAGTAATATCTGTGCAAACATGCATACTCTTGCATAACGATACATGTTTACACCGTTAAATATACAGCAGTTTCGCGTTTATTTAATGGGTCATACGGATTATTTGTGAATATCTGAACATAGTTCGATATTATTATTCACTTATAACCCTATCATGTTAAAATCCGGATGCGATAAGAGGATGTTATATGAATTCCATATGGTTTGATGTTGGGCATCAGCCCCGTAACTGCGCCGTTCTCTCGATATTCCCTGCAATGTATTTTTACATATTCCAAATTTGCGATAAGGCTTGGGCAGTAGGTCTAAAGGGAGGGGGTGAGACTATTTAAATTTGGATAAACGATCCAGAGTTCGTAAAATGATAACCGAGTGTAACTTTCCTTATAAGTCAAATTAATGCAATCAATATCGTTCATTCGCTATAGCTTTGACAGCTAATTCATTTTATTTTATAGTAAGTAACACACTAACTACTAAAGGAGTTGCCATGGAAGAACTTTTTAAAGAACTTCAGAAATGGGGCTTTTCACAATATGAATGTAAAGCGTACATAGGGCTTTTGAAAAACTCCCCTATAACCGGATATGAAATAAGCAAAAGGTCGGGTGTGCCTCGTTCAACGATTTATGAAGTATTGGCAAAATTAATGGATAAAGGTGCGGTGTACACAGTACCTTCTGACCCCGTAACCTATGCACCTTTACCAGCAAAAGAGTTAATCCATCGATTGCG
The DNA here is from genome assembly GCF_000935845.1 of Paenibacillus sp. E194. Taxonomy (NCBI): domain Bacteria; kingdom Bacillati; phylum Bacillota; class Bacilli; order Caryophanales; family Paenibacillaceae; genus Paenibacillus; species Paenibacillus sp. E194. The sequence continues at coordinate 7,346 of NZ_JMDX01000102.1, read as the reverse complement.
TAATGACTTTGACAATTCTATGGATTATCTTGAAAAGAATTTATCTGCGTTAGAAAGTGAACAAGAAGTAGATGTTATTCGACGCATCAGCAGTGATGAGCGCGTTGTGGCCGAAATGATTGACATAATCGATAAAGCTAAAAAAGAAATATGGTTGTCGATCTGGGAACCACAAGTCGCTTCGATAAAAGGTGCTATAGATGAGCGGATAAAGGATAATATCCACGTCTTTTCTATTCTTTTTGGAGCACCTGAGATTCAGCTTGGGGCAACTACTCATCACAATTACATGGCTCCAGAAGTAGCTGAGGAACGTATGAACGGCCGCTTAACGATTGTTGCACGAGATAATGAAGAAGTCTTAATTGCAAATTTCGCGCCAAATACACCTGCATGGGCGGTAAAAACGGAAGACCCGGCACTTGTGTTAATCGCGATGGAATACATCAGGCATGACATTATGTTCTCAGAATTAGTGAAAGAAGTGGGCCCAGAGAAAGCAGAAGCGCTTTGGAAAAACGCTCCTAACCTATTTCATGTTGTTACCGGGAAACGGTTCAAATAAATTGAACCGTATTTTCTTTCACTTTTTCGTAGTAGTTAGTAAGTTAGCTTCTAATACTTGAAAATAAAGAGGGAATGAAATGAGTCTGTCGAACGTCCAAATGAATTCGTCTCCGAGAGATGAGGATAGCTTTATCCAAGGAGTAAAAGATTGTGTCCCCACGCTGCTGGGTTATTTAAGTATCGGATTAGCTGCAGGTGTGATCCAAAAGACTGCGGGACTTAGCATCACTGAGATCGCTCTGATGTCTATGATTCTCTATGCTGGCTCAGCTCAGTTTATTGCTGCGGGTATGATAGCAGCAAGTAGTTCGATTACTGCCATTATTATTACGATTTTCTTTGTCAATCTTCGTCATATTTTACTTAGTGCCGCACTAGCACCTTATTTCCGGCATCTTACTCCACTTCGCAACATGCTAGTAGGTACTCTACTCACCGATGAGACATTCGGTGTCGCGATTACCGAGGCGGCCAAGAGAAAGCGAATCAGTGAGAAATGGATGCATGGTCTCAACATAACCGCTTATGTAAATTGGCTTGTAGCGAATCTAGCAGGAGCATTTTTGGCACAATGGATTTCGAATCCGGAGAAATTCGGACTAGCATTTGCCTTGCCAGCTATGTTTATTGGCATTCTCGTACTCTCCATGTTAGGGCGAAATAGAATCAAACTTGATATCGTTGTCGCAATTATTGCAGTGGTCATTGCTGTGGGAAGTTCTTTCTTTTTGTCCAGCAGTATGGGCGTTATTGTGGCTACAATTATTGCTTCAACAATAGGAATGGTGGTAGAAAAATGGAAGTAAGATGGGACATTTTTTTGATTATTCTAGGCTCAGCTTTTGTCACGTTCATTCCAAGGGTCGTTCCTCTTATGGTGCTTAGTCGTTTTGAATTACCAGAATGGGCAATGCGTTGGTTAAATTATGTTCCCATTTCTGTAATAGCAGCTCTGATAGGTCAAGAGATATTTATCCATGACGGAAAGCTTACATCTCTTACCAACAACATTGAATTTTTTTGCAGCCATACCGACTTTTTTAATTGCGATAAAAACAAGAAGTTTATTGGGAACCGTACTGGGCGGTATTATTTCCATTATCATTTTACGCTTATTGTTTTGAAACTTGATACTAGAGTTTTATCGAGGATACATGGCTATGAGTATAAAATTTTATATGCGCGCTGTAAAAAGGGTCTAGTGGCTGAAATACCTACTGCCAAAAACTACACACCTAGCAAATGGTATTCCAAGAGGGAGAATTTTTCAAAACAAAGGCAAAAGAACGCTACAAAATTGAGGCGAAGAACAGTGAACTCAAACATAGACATGGGTATGGCGTAGCGTTATCCTTAGATCTTGTTGGCATGGAGTTACAAGGCATAATGGCAATCTTCGCTCTTAACGTGAAGAGAATAGTAAAGCTACCGAAGTGAGAAGCCAGTGGTACAGGCTTGTGTATACAGTGAAAAAGACGACTATTATCCCATAAATAGAATAATAGTCGTCTTTTGTTTCGCTCTACGGCCTCGGATTGATCCAAGGTTGTATTGCTCGATTTATTGTTCTGATTCGATTGGGGCTACTTGTCGTTGCGAGATATCATTTGATGATAACGATAAACACTTGATTCCGACATTCCCATTATTTCAGCAACTTCATTTATTGTACCTTTAACTTCAAATACCCCGTATTCCTTTAATTTGAAAATAGCAAGTTTCTTTTGTTCAGGTGATAACTGAGCACCGGATTCTAATATATCTTTATCTATTACTCCATAAATGATATTACGAATATTATCGGTAAGTTTTTCAATAGGTTGTTCCTGGTCAGTTTCCTGTTCGATAAGATCTATAGCTGAACTTAGATTGGCCAATTTTAATATATCCTTTGCGACTTTTCTATAGACATCCGCATCAAAATTTATACATAAAAGACCTTGTAATTGACCTTCACGATCTTTTATAAATAAAGTTGATGAACGGAATTTTTTACCTCTTGGTCCTTCTCCAACATAATCTACAACATAATCCTTTTTTAAATATACCTTTTCGTTGATTAATTTTTTTGCATAGTCAGTTAAAGGGCCATTTAAAGATCTTCCACTTAAGTCTCCATTGACTATGTGACCGATTTGAGAACCCCCATTAGGATTTAAAACATGTAATACAAATTCATAATTAGATCCCAAAATTTCCCCGAAATAATTCATTATGTTTTGATAGTGTCGAAATAGTTCATTATCCATTTAAGTATTCCTCCTAATCAGTTATTCCTGAATTTCATTCACTATGAAATTGCTCGCGAATTCATATTCAATTCCAAGGTTGAGCAAAATCTCTTTCAATAAAAGATGCGCTTTACTTCTCGTACATAGATGCGTTCTTCTTTTTTCAGCTATAGACAACCCAACTTCGGGTCTTTTATCGGCAAGGTTTCGTTTAATGAAGAAGCCAGCATTCAAAATAGACAACCCTATTATAACTTATAACAAGTTTTTTAGAATTTTAAAAGGGAGAAACATTAAATTTGTAATAAAAAATTCCGATAAAAATAATTTATTATCATTTGTTTGACTGCATGAATATCTATGTGGTACTCTGTCTGTGTAGTAATAAAAAATAATTACTATAATAAATTATTTCAAATTATGTGAGAAGGATCAGAAAACATCGTTGTTTTGATGGCATTGATTGCAACGAGTATGATTACAACGATAATTTATCCAAGTATTCAATTCGTACTAAGAAAGGGTTTGATGATTCTTAGTGTTACTTTTGAAAACCCTTACATGGTGGGCGGGTGACTAGTATGGCAACTATGGGGAGGAAACTAATATGAACATGAAATTAGTACCTGTTAAAGAAAAAAGGGTTGTTAATTACAAAAGTTGTTTTGATGTGATTGGACCGGTTATGATCGGCCCCTCCAGTTCACATACTGCAGGTGCCTTAGCTATTGGAACAGTTGCCAATAAATTATTTCAAGGTCTTCCAAAAAAAGTTGTGGTAAGGTATTATGAATCATTTGCTGAAACCCATAAAGGACACGGAACTGATTTTGCAATTATTGCTGGTATATTAGGATTTGCTGCCGACGATAGTAGGGTGCCTGGTGCTATTGAAATAGCAGAATCTAAAGGAATTGACATTACCTTTTTAGAAGAAGCAGGTGATAGTCCTGCCGGTCATCCGAATACTGCAGATATTTATCTGGAGGATGGAAATCGAAATATTAGAACAATGGGAACTTCAGTCGGTGGCGGATTAATTGAAATTAAACATATAGAAATTGACGGGTTTAGCTTACATCTTCAAGGGCCATTGCCGGTTATTATAGCGATTTCCGAGAGAGATGACCTTGAATTTATATTACGCAGGATCTTTAAACAATATAATGTGGAAATTAACAATTTTAATAGTTTGGAGAAGTCAGGAAAATATTTATATCAATTTGATGTGGATTCTCAATTATCTAGTGATGTTCAGAAGGAATTGGGAAATTCCAGCGGTGCAGCTAACATCATTATTCTTTAATTAGATTAGGGGTGAAAAGTTTATGTACATGACTATAAAGGAAATTATCGATGCAGCTAATCAAAGGAAAAAGCCAATTTATGAATTAGCAATCGAGCAGGAAATCGAGCAAACTAAAACTTCTTATGAAGATGTTTGGAGAAAAATGGAAAGAAATTTAGTGACTATGGAGAATGCTGTAAAGAAAAGCGCTGAGGGCAATGGAGTATTTTCTCCGACCGGTTTATCCGGAGGGGATGCTGTTAAAATAAAACAATATCGTGAAAGTGGAAAAACCCTTTCTGGAGATTTGATGATGCTCGGGGTCCAAAACGCTATCGGAGTTAATGAAGTAAATGCGTCGATGGGAGTTATTTGTGCAACTCCAACTGCAGGTGCAAGTGGGACAATTCCGGGAGTGCTGTTTAGTATTCAAGATAGTTTACAGTTAAGTCATGAAGACAAGGTTCATTTTCTATTCACTTCAGCTTTATTAGGAATGATAGTAGCAAATAACGCTTGTATTTCCGGAGCCTTCGGAGGATGTCAAGCTGAAGTAGGTAGTGCCTCAGCAATGGCTGCAGCAGCAGCAGTAGAAGCTGCCGGAGGAACACCTCAGCAATCTTCTGACGCTTTCTCAACTGCACTGCAAAATTTACTCGGTCTAGTTTGTGATCCGGTTGCAGGCTTGGTAGAAGTTCCTTGTGTAAAGAGAAATGCTATTGGAACGGCTAATGCCTTAGTAGCAGCGGACATTGCATTAGCGGGCGTAACCAACATCATTAATGCTGATGAAGTAATTGAAGCGATGTTCGTAGTAGGAAGACAGATGCCTCGCGAATTAAGAGAGACAGGTTTAGGTGGAATTGCAGCCACTCCCACAGGAATTGCTATTAAAAACAAAATTTTCGAAGATAAGGTTACTAGAAAATAAGATTATAATAATATATAATTATAGTAATAAAAGATTACAATAGTTACACTGAAATGTAAGCGTTATAGAAAAAAATGAGATTACAACTCATAATTTGTGAAAAAAATCACAGTTGTTAAGGTTCATTCTCCAATTCTCTATCAAGGATGAGAGGAGAGTGTATCGATATCTGTTATTGCCACATTATGTAATAGTATGCATTAAATAGTTTTGAAAACGTAAACAATTTTAACAGTTTTAAAAGAGAGGAAATGATAAAGTAGTTAACCAGTATACAAGGAGGAATTATAATATGAATGGGAATACAGCCGAAAAACTTGAATTTACTGCTGAAGATCCTACAGGGAAAAACGAAAAATATCCAGATCCCAAAAAGTGGCACAAGCAAGATACCACCTGGGCATTGAGCCTTTTTGGAACAGCAATTGGAGCAGGCGTACTCTTTTTACCTATTAATGCGGGAGCAGGAGGTTTATTATCATTACTGTTAATTACAATACTTGCATTTCCTGTTATGTACTTCTCGCATAGGGCACTTGCTAAAATGATATATGCTTCCAAATCTGCTGATGAGGGGATTACAGGTACGATAAGAGAGTATTTCGGTAATAAGGCAAGTATAATTTTTAACCTCGTATTTTTCTTATCGATTTATATTATCGTGCTGATGTATTCGGTTGCACTAACAAATACTGCAAGTAGTTTTATGGTGAATCAATTGCACATGAATGAGCCGCCAAGAGCCATTTTATCGCTTGTATTAGTACTCGGTCTTATAGCTATACTGAACTTTGGTCAAGATATTACTGTAAAGGTAATGAGTATGCTAGTATATCCTTTTATAGCTTCGCTGCTTTTTATCTCAATATCTTTAATTCCACAGTGGAATACGTCGATGCTTAGTTTTTCAAGTGTTTCTACTGCTCCAACAGGAGTAGGAGGATACTTCAATATGATATGGATGATATTGCCGATTATTGTATTCTCGTTTAATCATTCTCCTATGATATCGTCATTTGTTATGAAACAGAGACAAACTTATGGAATACTAGCTACAGACGCCAAATGTTCTCAAATACAAAAAGTTTGTTATATCATGACTTTCATTGTCGTTATGTTCTTTGTTTGGAGCAGTGTCTTGAGTTTGACTCCAGATGATCTTGTAATAGCAAAAGAACAGAATTTATCAGTACTTTCATACCTTGCCAATCGGCTTAATTCGCCTCTAATCACTATTGCAGCTCCTATTATTGCGTTTGTGGCCGTAACAAAGTCCTTTCTTGGCCATTATGTAGGAGTATACGAGGTAATGCGTGACATGATTATCTCGGCCGGTAAAGCACGTGGAAAAAACCTCAAAGAAAAAACAGTTAAGAGAGCGATCCTTGTTTTTGTAGTATTAACATGCTGGTATGCCGCTTATGCAAATCCAAGCATTCTTGGAATTATAGATACTCTCAGCGGACCGCTAGTTGCTGCTATCTTATGTCTCTTACCAATGTATGCGATCAATAAAGTTCCTGCGCTAGCTAAATACAAAGGAAAACTTAGCAATATTTTTGTCACTGTTGTGGGCGTTCTCACTGTCCTTGCAAGTTTGAAAGCATTATTCTAATTAAATATTTTTTGAGCTTTCTCAGGTGGCTTGTCATTGGCACCTAAGAAAGCTCTCTTTTTATTGATTAGTCGACTCATTCGTGATTTCAATCATGAGATGAATCGGGGCTATGATTTAACCTAGTCGCATGATTATCCCGTCTTGGCTGGAGTTTTTCAGTTGTACTCGTTCATGCTGCTGTGTAAGGGAATAACTTAGACAAGAGGCTCTGCCCAAGCTGACTTTTTTGGAGCCTCTTTTACATTGAACTGGCTGAGATTGAATAATACTATAAATTGGTTAATTAAATGAACAAATGTTGAGTCAATCAGTTCTATTGGCAGCTATACACATAGAAAGGAGGATTACCAATTATGAAGAATAAGAATTTTACGGAATATGATCGGGCGATATTGCAATCCTATGACTCCATCGTGGAAGGCTTGGCCGATTATTTGGGAGATGCCAGCGAGATCGTGCTGCATAGCTTGGAAGACTATCAAAATACCGTTATCAAAATCGCGAACGGGCATCATACGGGCAGAGAATTAGGAGCCCCGATTACGAATATGGCTTTGCAGATGTTGAGTGAGGCTAAGTACTCTAACGCAAAGCAAGCGATCAGTTATTTTACCAAAAGCAAGAACAACCACTCAATGAAATCAAGCATGATAGCCATTCGTGGTGAAGCTGGCAAAAATTATGGTTTTATGTGCATTAACATAAACTTGG
>NZ_JMDX01000101.1:0-20519 GCF_000935845.1 Paenibacillus sp. E194 | reverse complement strand
GTCAATATAGCCATCAACGCCAATTACGTGTACATGTTCGTCCAGCAGCAGCCGTTCACAGAGATGGGAGCCGATGAATCCAGCAGCTCCCGTCACCAGTATATACATATTCGACTACTCTCCTCCTTGTCTATTTCTAACGTAACATTTCATGCTCTTCTCTCTACTTGTGCCCCCCCACTCCTTCATAATCATATCCAATTGCTAGCATCTCATTTGCTCTGAGCATATTTCGGCCATCTAACAGAATAGGAGTTCGCATGATAGGGAGGGCCTCACTCCAATTCATTGATTCGTATACCGCCCACTCGGTGCAAATGATAGCTGCGTCCGCATTGTGCAATGCATCTAAAATATGGGGATACTGTGTCAACCGAACTGTTGGATAGTTGGGAGGAAGTGCAGCGACGGGATCATGAACGCTTATAGTGGCACCGCTGTTCCATAATTGGGTAATGATCGCTAGCGAAGGCGCTTCTCGTAAATCATCCGTTCCTGGTTTAAAGGTTAGTCCGAGGATTGCGACCTTTTTTCCATCAAGGGTACCGAGCTTCGCGGTCAGCTTCGTAAGAAAATAAGCATACTGCGTTCGATTAATGTGAACTACTTTCTCTAGCAAGCTAAGATGGATGCCATACTGCTCTGCCGAACTCAGCAATGCGTTGACGTCTTTAGGGAAGCATGAACCCCCGTATCCGATGCCTGCACGTAAGAAGGAAGAACCGATTCGAGGATCTAACCCCATCCCTTGTGCTACATCTGTTATCGATACACCACATTGATCACACAGTCTGGCCAGTTCGTTTACATAGGAAATTTTGGTCGCTAGAAAAGCATTAGAGGCGTATTTGATGAGCTCTGCAGTAGATGGCTCTGTTCGAATGATTGGACACGTATACCTTCGGTACAGGCTGCTTACTACATCGGCCGCAGCTTGCGAATCGCTGCCTAGAATAATTCGATCAGGATGGAGCGCGTCATGAAGTGCACTGCCTTCTCGGAGGAATTCGGGATTGGATACGACGTCGAATGAGATTGGTTTGGTTTGCTTGTTAGCAACCCATTCCTTGATACATTTCTGAGTGCCCACTGGCACCGTACTTTTGACTACAATGACTTTGTGTTCCTGCATATGTTCACCAATCCACTCGGACACCTGCTGTATATATGTTAGATCAGCACTCCCGTCTTCTCGTGACGGTGTACCCACACAAATAAAAAGAATGTGATGCTTCTCAATCGCTTCCTTAGCATCGCTTACAAATTGGATGTTTCCCTGAGCCACATACTTCTGCAACAGTTCTCCTAGACCAGGCTCGTAGAAAGGAAGATCTCCCTTCTCTAAGGAACAGAGCTTTGAATGATCCGTATCAAATCCTGCTATTTTCCAACCATTTTCAGCAAAAGCAAGAGCTGTCGTTGTTCCGACATACCCGAGACCTACTACTAAAATATCCATGCTGTTCACCCCCCGGACGGTGATGCGATAGCGTGTTGATTCGCGATCACATTATTAAGTTGTACATTCGTGATGCTGACATCCTGTAGCACAATGCTGTTTTCAATGCTGCAGTGACTGATCTTAGCTCTTGGTCCGATAGTTACATAAGGGCCTATGATACAGTCCTTCAATTCACTGGTAGAATCGATTACAACCGGTGGGATCAGGCGACATCCGGGATATTGCAACCGCAATTCATGGAGGTCTTTCTCTCCTATGTCTTCCAGTACCCATTGGTTCGCTTCCAGCCATCGTCCTATCGTTCCAATATCAGTATGGTTCTTATCCGTAATCGTATAGCCAATCGAGCATTGATGGTCTATCAACCATTGAATCGCGTGTGTAATCTCATATTCTCCCCTCGGAGAGGGAGATATCGAACGTACAGCTTGAAATAGCTGCGGAGTGAACACATATGCCCCGAGAGAAGCTAAATTTGATTTTGGATGCTTCGGCTTCTCTTCTAGCCCTACTACTTGATCATCCCTAACTTCTACGATTCCATAATCTTGCGGCTGAGCAACCTGTCCTAGAAGCATGCATGCGTCGTGTTTTTTGTGCGCTACAACTTCCACGAGCCCAGCTAGTGACTCCGTGATTAGATTATCTCCGAGCATAAGCACAAAATCACTGCAGCCAATGTAGCTTTCTGCCTGTCTAACTGCATCTGCAATACCAAGAGGCGTATATTGGAAAATATACGTAATCTCTACTCCCCAACGTTCCCCTCTTCCCAACTGTTCCTGGAATAACATATGGTGTCCAGGTTGAATCACGATTCCAACCTCTCGTATCCCCACTTCTATAAGCTTTTCAATGCAGTAATAGAGAAGCGGAATATTGGCAACGGGAAGCAAAGGTTTAGGGGTTGTGAATGAAAATGGTTGAACCCGTGAACCCTTGCCAGCACTGAGGATTAACCCCTTCATTATGCTCGCTCCTTTATTAGTTAACAGCCATACATCACTATATGATTCTCAACTCTCCCAAGTAAGGGCATCTGGAGCTTTATAGATGAAAATATACGGTTGTCATCTGTACTACAAACATATAAAATTCCACACTCTAACACTTTTATTTGTCCATACCTTTGCAGGATATGAACATAGAATAGAAGGAACGCTCATAATGTTACCAATTCAATCAAGAGAGGATTGATTCGATTGAGTAAGAATGAATATATAAACAAAATAAAAAAATTGGAGGATATCGACAGCGTTGAAGTCGAATATGCCGACGGCGTGAAGGTCGAATTTAAGGCAGATGAAGGCAGTGACCTTGCGTCTTTTCTTGAAAAAATCGATTGGGATCAAGTTGAGGATGTCGAAGTCGAACTAGTTAATGGTGAGAAGACTGGCATAAAATTGGGTGATGAGGATGATGACGAGGACGACGATGAGTCCGACAGTTACGACGATGAAGATGACCAAGACGACGATGAGTCTTACAGCGACGATGATGACGAGGACGATGATGAGGCAGACAGTTACGACGATGATGATGACGACGACGATGATGAGGCAGACAGCGACGATGATGACGACGACGATGACGACGATGATGACGATGACGACGATGATGACGATGACGACGATGATGACGATGACGACGATGAGTCCTATAGTGACGATGATGATGATGAGGACGATGATGAGTCTGACAGCGACGATGATGACGACGACGATGATGATAAATAAGATTGTTTACGACATAGACAAGACAAAAGACGAGGAGCGAACTCCCCGTCTTTTTTACATCGTTCGACTAGAACCCTGATATTAGATCGGGACATCTTGCCAATGGAATACCTATTCATTTGTCCCATAAGGTTGAAATACCTTGCTCCAATTCCATCGCTCAAAGTAACTTGTACCTAACGTCAAATTCGGAATCCATGCATGCACATTCTCTCCATCAGGTCTTGACAACATTACATCTGCTGCCGAACGATTGCTTCGAATCCACGCTAACTTTCTTCCATCCTCCACGTACACAGGAGCATAATCGCCGAATCCCATGGAGGGATCCGACAGTACCGCCTGTTGCCCTGAATCAAAGTCTACCTTTACAAGCCTAGGCAGCGGCCTCTTCTCCGCATCGCTTGACCATAACGCTTCGTCTGCTCTCGACACAACAATCGTACGATCATTGCGCCAAGTGAAGCCAGTGTCTATCTTGCCTGCAGGAGTATAGATTTGCTGTTTCAATGGTGTCAAGCTGCTTAATAAGGTCAATTTTTTGTTGCTTGTTGCTTCTCTTCCCTCACCCGCAATATAAGCAAGTCGATTTGCACTTGGTGCCCAGTTGAACCATTCTTCATCATGGAGCATGGTTCCCACTTTCAGAAAGGTTGTCCCATCTGAGGACAGCAAGCAGAGTGTATTGCTATCTGCAGATAATGACGCAGTGGGTACAGCGATAAAGGCGATCCACTTCCTGTCAGGAGACCATTTGAATGTGCTGGTTAACACGGCGAAGAAATCATCAGATTGATTGGATATCCGATATAACAGTTCTTTACTGGGTGTACCTGTTTCGGTGTCTAACCCAATCCGATATAATAATATATCCTCCCATTTCCCAGTTGGCAGCAGCTTAGAGAGCGTGGATACCAAAAGTCCATTTCCGCTCGGATTCCAAGCATAGTTCCCGATGTTGTCTTCAATCGTTGTCACAATTGGGGTACTAGGTGTATCCACGTTAGCCATTCGAAGCGTGTAATCAGTTTGAAAGGCGACTATGCTGTGCTTGGGCGACCACTGTATATTCTGACCCTTTCCTACTCTTCGAAGCGATTTCGTAGTCATATGGTATACCCAAACCTCATTTTCTTCCTTGCCTTTTGTAAAAGCGACCCACATCCCGTCATGCGACCATTTGGGATTCCGGATGTACTCCCCTGTTGTGATCTGTGTCTCTTGTGTGCCGCTAGTTATCCATAAATCATTGTTGCGAATAAACGCAGCTGTATAGGACGAATTTGTCGGCCAACCACTAGAGGGTGTCGACCATACGAACAGCAGCACGAATACAACTATGGCTTGTATGCACTTTCTCATGACACACCTACTTATCATTTTCCTTAGTGTGCCACTGAAGCGAACAGCATATGTGTTGGCCGGATCATGCATGGATACATTTACAAAAACGTCCGTAACTCTAGTCGATTATCTTTTTAGAAATTCAAGCGAATATGATCTTCCTCATGATACTCTGCGAATCCCTAACAAATAGAAACACTCGATTTATAAGCTGCCATCAGCTTCATAAATCGAGCGTCTATTACTCTTGCAATTAGCGTTAAGCACTAATCGACAAACCGATATTCCCAGAATACTTCCTTGCTATATTTAGCTCGAAATGCCGGATCTTCCAACGTTCCATTGTCTAATAAGAACCTCACTTGCGATTGGTGTGCATGAATGGCGTGTATTTTCTGCTCGACAAAGTCACTAACATCATTCACAACGCTTGGCTCCCCTAACACAGCCTTGCGATTCGAAGAGAATGCGATGCACAATACCCTAGGGCGCTCGCTCTTATGTAGCAGCTTCACCGCTTGCACGACCGCTGCTCCGGTTGCATCGTGATCCGGATGCACACTATGACCCGGATAGAACGTGTATACAATTGCCGGCTTAAGCTCTACCAGCAAGTCTGCAATTCTTCGCGCCAGCTTCTCTTGTTGTTCGAATTCAATCGTCTTATCATGATAGCCCCACATGCGGATATCTTCTATTCCAATCCGCTGGCAGGCTTCGAGCAATTCCTGCTTGCGAATGAGCGGAAGTGTCACCCGATTAGCGAATAGAGGGTTGCCCATGTTCCGTCCCATCTCGCCCAATGTTAAGCATGCATAAGTAACAGGCATGCCTTGATGAATATGTCTCGCCAATGTGCCTGCTATAATCCCTTCGTCATCAGGATGAGGCAGCACGACGACAATTCGCTGTTGTGATTCCATTTGTTGTCCCCTCTTCAGTTGTCTACATGATGAATCGTCTATAACATTGCAGGTTGAAGACCGTTTCTAGAATGGCTCTACACTAAGCATGAAGCTGACAAGCAATCGTCCTTCCGAATCATGGCCCGCCATAATCAGACGTGTGTCGTCGCTCTCCTCCCAATGTGTCAATCCTTCCGCATATATCCAGCCTTCATTGGTCTTGAGGCCGATACGGTATGGCCCTGCTCCTGCCAATGTGCCATGTGAATAGCGGACGGGGGCATTTTTAAAAAATACGGATGCTGTCATTTTTGATTTATCCCGATGTGCCGCATAAGCACCAGTAGTCATCTCAAGATGCGCATATAACAACTTATCCTGTAAGCTTTGCAGCTGCTGTTGAACGCGATCTGGTTGTATAAGTTGCATGATTCGTTCCTCCATGGATCAATTAACCGCTGACTTTATGATATGAATTTCAGTTCTCATTGTATCATATAAAGTTATAGCTTACGCACAATTGTGCTTCCACAACAGAACAAGAATCTATTGATTTCATTGTTTCCTATCTTTTGCAAGCTGCGAGAATTACTCACCACTTAATGAAACAGAAACCTATTTGAGAAAACAACCCGCATCCTACCGTAACCCTGCTTTAGCTTGCAACTAATGACCTTTCTCGTCTCGACTTCACATTAACAAGGTATATGCTGAACAAAATGAAAACAAGTCCTACTACCAAATTGAACGTAAATTGTTCATGCAAAAATATGACACTTGCGATATTCGAGATGAGTGGAATTAAAAAAGTAAAGGCCCCCACCTTGCTGGCCTCCCCAGACCCGATCAGCACAAAGTAAGTCAGCCAGCCTAATGCGATGACGAAAATAGATATAAACAATAAATTCAAGATAAACGACAAGTCCCATACAATATCTGACCAGTTCTCAATGAATGCCCCCGAACCCGTTAGCAGCAAGCCTCCGATCGTTTGCTGCAGCGATACGACCCACAGGGAGTCGACACGCTCGCTAATTCGCTTCATATAGACGGTTCCGAATGCCCAGCTAAGTGCTGTACCAAGTGCGAGACCGATTCCAATCACCGATGCATGCCCAATAATGCCAAACGCACAAATGACGGCAACACCCAGGAAACCAAGCACTAAGCCGAACATTTTCCTCGGATGCATCGATTCGCCCAGCCATAGCCATGAAAACACGCCTAGTAAGACAGGCTGAAGAAATACAACTGCTGAAAAAAGCCCTGCAGGCGTATAGAGCAGGCCGAATGTCATTAGGCCATAGTACAGCACAATATTCAAAAAGGCAGACACTAAATAAATGGGCCACGTTTCCTTGAGCCGTAGGCTTTTGTATCGCGGCAGCGCAAGCAGGAGCAAAATGATCCCCCCGATAAAGGTACGCAGCCCCGCAAACAGCAATGGAGGCGCATACCGGAGGCCTATTTTCGTCAAAGGCCAGTTCACGCCCCACATAATCACAAGAAAGACAAGCAGCAAAATCGTTTTATGTTTGGACAGCTGGTTCATCATATTCATCCATTCCTTCCCCACCATTCTATCTGTAAAAGTTTACTTACACCTCCATGTATCATGTTATATTGTTTATGTGCATAAATAAAATGAATCATTGTTATAAGGAGCATATCAAAATCGTTATGACCATTACACAATTGCGTACTTTTTTGACCGTAGCTGAAACCTCCAGCTTTACAAAAGCCGGAGATATTCTTCATATGACGCAGCCTGCAGTTAGCCGTGCCATTTCAAGCTTGGAAGCCGATCTAGGCGTTACTCTTCTGATTCGTGATCGAAAGAACGGCATACTTCTTACAGATATAGGAAGGCGCATGCTCATCCATATTCGCGACATTATGATTGGAATTGAGAAGCTGGAACAAGAGGCTGCTGCTGAAAAGGGATTGGAGATAGGCACGATCCGCATTGGCTCATTTCCAACCGCATCTGCCTTTTTCTTGCCTAAGATTATTAGCCGTATCGAGCACAGATTTCCTCAGTTGGAAATCGAATTACATGAAGGGACAATAAACGAGGTTAAAAAATGGTTGGCTTCACGCGAGATAGACATTGGCATTATTACAGAGCCTAGTTTCGAATTTGAGACCATACCACTGTACAATGACAAGATGATTGCACTCTTGCGGGAAGATCATCCCTTATGTCACAAGCCCATTATTTGCATTCAAGATTTGAATGATGAACCGCTCATCATTTGCAAGGGAGGTAATGAAATCCCCATCATTGACATTTTTGAGAAGACGGAGACCAGCATGAATATCAAGTTTGTCGTTCATAACACGGGCGCTCTGCTCAATATGATCCAGGAAGGGCTGGGAGTGGCCATTTTATCAGAATTATCGCTGATTACTACACCTCCTCATATTGTGACACGCGAGCTCGATCCGATGGTACGAAGAGAGATCTTATTAGCTGCCCCTTCCCTTACGGAATGTTCTCTTGCCGTTCAATTGTTCATACGAACAGCTCAGGAGTTGTTTTGTCATAAAGAAGAGCCTTGATAATCAGATTCTGTTCTGATTCCATCAAGGCTCTATATGCTATCACAAAATAGGGCTCCTCCTGCCCATTGACATCACTGATGCCGGTTATTGGCTGTATGGGATGAGGGAGCTTGGACGTTTGCAGGAAATCTTGTTCTATCGCGAATTGGATAATCCGCTTGAAGAGATTAATAAGCTATTGGATGACAAGACGGTTTGAAAGCGAACATTGAACGCTTATCGTACTATTTATACTGTGCAGCAGAATCAGCGGCCAACTCCTTAGTCCTAAGCTGCACAGCACAAAAACAGCCCTGCCTCAATTGAGAACAAGGCTCTTCTTCATTACATTCAAGCTTCGACTACTAACGCCATAACAAATCCATCATAGCCTTTGCTTCCAACGGTTTGGATCGCTGTAGCATTTAAGCGAGGCTCCGCAGCAATCAGTTCGAAAAAGCTGCGCACGCCTAATACGCTTGGATCATCGCTATACTCGTCTACGACAGCGCCGCCGCGGACGACATTGTCCCCGATAATGAGCGTTCCCGGACGAGACAGCTTTAAGGCCCATTTCAAATATTCCGGATTGCCCTGCTTGTCTGCATCAATAAAAATAAGATCGAAGGGGCCGCGCGCTTCCTCGTCAAGCTGAGCAAGCGAATCAGCTGCAAGTCCTGTTCGAATCTCCACTTTATCCGCAACGCCTGCATTCAGCAGGTTCGATTGTGCGACTTCGGCATGCTTGAGACTGGCTTCCAGCGTGTATACCCGGCCGTCCTGCGGCAGTGAGCGGGCAAACCATATCGTGCTGTAGCCGCCTAATGTGCCGATTTCTAATATCATTCGAGCACCTTGAAGTTTGGCCAGAAGATGCAGCAGTTTGCCTTGATTGGGCGATACATCATGAGCCGGCAAGCCTGCAGCGGCATTTGCAGCCAGTACCGCTTCCAGCACAGGATCGGAAGGAATGAGTTGCTGATTAAAGAAATGATCAACTGCTGTCCATGTATCTTGTTGATTCATGTCCGTGCCTCCTATTGACTCATATACTCTTACCTGCTTAGATAGAGACGTTCTACATTCTCTTTCATATGCGTCAACTTCTGCATACTCCTGCTGCAATATTGAAGGGTACGCTGCTCTAGACCGTAACGATCTATGATCACAACCACCCCTCTCATGATCCAGAGGTGGATATTTTCTAGCAGTAAGTCCGCATCTACCTTCCCGTATAGCATATATCCCTCTATGAAACTGTGCAATGACCCAATACGATCTTCTTGTTCGCCAGTCCACTTCACACTAGAATCCAGCAGGGCAGCAAGATCAAAATGAGTATTGCCGTCACGCGCTTCACCAAAATCAATGATACGGTATCCTGCTTGCGTATAAATGATATTCCACTTGCCAAGATCGGCATGAATCATACCATTCTTCTCATGCTGATAGGAAATTGCTTGCGTGACTGGGGCGTTGAGTTTACGCAGCCATTCTGCTTCCTCATCATGGTATCGCTTTTGCACTCGATTCCATGTCACACCCAAGTCGAATCGATCTGGCTGTTCCGGGATGTTATCCTCCTGCTGCATGGCAAGATGCATTTGCCCCACCTTTTGTCCCAATTCAAAATAGTCGATCTCCTCGCGCGCTATCGAATCCATATAAGGTTGAAGGTTGTAATGAGCTTCATCCAACTTGACACAAACATCTTCCGCTGCAAGAAGGATTGGAGGTGTAATGTTATAGGATTGAAGTCGATTCGCAAGCTCATACTCTGTCTCTCCTTGAAGCTCGTTTCTCAGCTTGCGCAGCACGTATTTCCCTTCGCTTGCCACAACAAGATTGGCATCTGAACTCGTTCCCTTAGCTAACGGTTCGATACGAATGACCTCTCCAATTGAATAGGCTCGCTCCAGCGTACTGATCCAACTGCTCCAACACGGCTCAATTATCATCTTCTGCATTCCACTCCTTATGAAATTGCTCCAAGAACTCTTCCATAACAAGATGACGCTTATGAGCCAATTGTTTGCCGCTATTTGTATTCATGAGCGTCTTCAGCTTTAACAGCTTCTCGGCGAAATGATTAATGGCCGTGGAAGGCTGCTGCCTATACTCGTTTTCGGTCATCGCTTCCCTAGGAGCAAGATAGGGATCATGCATCAGGTGACCCTTCCATCCAGCATATGCGAATGTGCGTCCGATTCCGATTGCCCCCATTGCGTCCAATCGGTCTGCATCCTGCACGACTTGTCCCTCAAGCGAGTCCATCGGTGGATTATGACCGCCATTGTAAGACATATTCGCAATGATCGAGAGGACTTTGTCGTGAATCTTTGATTCGACGCCATTTGACTCCAGCCACTGCGCAACTTTCTGCAAGCCGCTGTCATGATCCGGATTAAGCTTGGCATCTGCCACATCGTGAAGCAGCGCCGCCATTTCACATATGAGCACGTCCGCTCCTTCTTCACCTGCGATGCGGACTGCCAGGCGCCTTACCCGAACAATATGCCACCAATCATGCCCGCTGCTGTCGTGGCACAGCTCTGCGTGGACATATTGCTCTGCTCGTTCAATCCATCCTTGCTGCTCCTCGTTCATCTTCATTTTACTGCCTTCCGAATGTCCGCAAGCTGTGGCGACGCCGGATGCCGCAACGCCTCTAGAACTGCCTGAGCTTCATACCCATCACGAAAATTGAAATAATCGGCATGCTCTCCGTGAATAGCCCGAATGACCTGAGCGACTATCGGTGTTTGTTCGATTTCTTCAACGGCAACTTTCTCCAGTGGCAGTCCAATTGCTCCAACATGCAGCTCACTCCAATTTTCAAGGGCAATTGTGCCTTTACTGCCATAAACAACAAGAGAAACACGTTCCGCACCTGCCATGCCCGATAAGCCATTCACATAGATCGGAACCTCACTGTTCAGCAGCATTTTTGCGCGTATCCCTGTTTCACAGCGTTCTTCATCCGCTGGCAGTTCCAACTCGCTCTGTACATGCGTAATCGTGCCGAACAGTTTCTGTATAACGTTAATCCAGTGAACACCTACTTCTAACACGAATCCACCCTGTGCTCGTGTCGAAATCCAGCTATTATGCTGCCAACTGCGCGGCCACGTCGGAAAATGCAGGATAAGCTCCATACTGCGGAGCGTTCCAATGGCCTGCTCCTTAATCATCCGCTCCATTCGTTTCACAGATGGCTCGTGTGGCATCGAGAAATGAATAGCATGAACAACGTTCGCTTCTTCTGCCAGCTTGAGCAATTCAGCAGCTTCTTGTAAATTGTTAGCAAGCGGCTTCTCACAGAAGACATGATTTTTTTTGCGTAATGCCGCGCATACGATATCATAATGATAGGCAGGAGGGACAGATACGTATAGAAGATTGATATCCACTTCTTCTATCATTTTGGAATAGTCTGTATAGAACTGCACATGCGGGTAATCCTTCTGATATTGTTCACGTGCACCCGCATTCGCTTCACATATCGCAACCAGTTCCACCTGTTCTGCCAACCCTGGATTGGAAATGGTTCGAATCATGTAATTCCCCATATTTCCTAAACCTACAACTGCTAATTTGATCTTGTTCTTCGTCATTGTTCGTTCTCCATTCCATTCGCATGTTGTTGTATGTATAAGTTCCACAATTCGGCAACAGGGACAGCTTTTCTGCTGCTGCGTTCCGCCGAGCCTTCTTCCGTCCATAACGGTGGATAATAACTGATTGCATCAGTTCCTTTCAGCGCAGCTATATCGTTTTCCCAGCCACTCCATCTGAATGTTCGGTAAAAAAGCTCCAAGTCCCCGTTGGCCAGCCACTCACAAAAATCGGAGTAAGACAATTCCGTATCCTCCCACTCTAATGTATCCGGGGCAAAATAATAGACGTTATGTCCTTCACTAGCGAAACAGCCGCCATTCAAGGCAAAGAAACCACCTGCCAAGTCATAGGCAATTATGCATGCACCATGTAGCAGAGTGATGCCAATGTCATTACCAAAGCCATTCCAACTTCTTAAATCGCCGAATACAGCGTCATTCCCAGAGCCAAGCAGCTTAATCCAACCTCCATCTACCAGGACACCCCCAGAATGACGCGCAATCGCGCCTATATAACTATTTTCGCTTACTTTCAGACTCGATACTGTATTCTGTGCTCGTACAGGATCAACGAACAAGACGTTAATGCGGTTGGTTCCTTCGTCAAAAATACGGAGTATCTCGTTCCATGTCTGCTCATTCACGTTCACGTCACCATTCACATTACTGCTCAATATCTCATCCCCTTCTCAGATATGATATTCTGGTTGATAGAAAGTGCAAATAGCGTTAGTAGCTTCACAGTTTCATCTCTCTGTCTTACTATGCGCTATATGAACCAAGACCGTCAATCAAATGAATGCCTCGAATTTGAAATGGTAGGCTCCCCTTGCCGTATGACAGATTACAGTCCAAGTTCTGCAGCATAGTTACCCCAGTGAGGTCGGTTCCCATCCTCGTCTACGAAATCATACTCGTCAGACAACCCCCACGAGCTAAGGGATTGTCCCGCTTTTTCCATTTTGTTCGAATCTGCCGCAAGCGCAGCAATTGCTCTTCCGACATACATCGGTGTTTCCGACATAATGAAATGCGGATCCTGCTTCACCGCATCCTTCCAATTCTCCTTCGTAACTCCGAAGAGTTCAAGCATCGCTTCCGAACGCAAAAATCCAGGCGTAACCGCAACGGCAGTTACTCCGTGTGGGCGCAATTCTTCCGCCATCGCTGCTGCTAAGTGAATTGCTGACACCTTAGCTAAACTATAATACAGATTGCCGCGATAACGATAGTCAACGCCATCCGTAATCTCAATAAGGAGCCCTTGCTTACGCGCTGCCATTAGCGGAGCTCCATAATAACTTGTGATCATATGCGAGTGAACCGCACGCTCCTGCATGAGTAGACCGCCCTCAAGCGAATGTTCCCAGAACGGCGTTCCCCATTCGGTTAATGGGTCTCCTCCCCATACATCATTGACCAATATATCAAGACGGCCATTCTGTTCCCAGCGAACTCGATCGAAGAGAGCCTTCACTTCTTCTTCCTTCGTATGATCCACGCGCACTGGAATTCCGACTCCCCCGTAAGCCGTCACGATGTCTGCCGTATCTTCAATGGTTTCACTGCGCTGCATATCGGATTGGAGGGATCGCGTGCTCCGCCCCGTACAATATACGGTTGCTCCAGCTTCTCCAAGCATCGCCGCAATCCCACGGCCTGCCCCTCGGGTTGCTCCTGCTACTACCGCAACATGGTCTTGTAATGGCTTCATGAATTGTCCTCCTCAATCGACTTGTCTTCGATCTCATTATATCGGGACTTATATGACAGCTTGTGTCATATTGGATATGATACACTAAGATCACCTTGCAACTAAGAAAGGATGAGATTGTATGAGAGCTGATCGTTTACTGTCGATTCTGCTCATGCTGCAAAGCTACGGGAAGATGACAACCCGAGACCTCGCCGACCGATTAGAGGTCTCCGAACGAACCATTATGCGGGATATGGAATCACTCAGTATCGCCGGTATCCCCGTCTACGCTGAGCGTGGTTCCTACGGAGGGTGGTCCTTGTCAGAAGGGTATCGAACGCAATTGACGGGAATGAAGCCGCAAGAATTGATGTCATTGCTCTTAATGAAGTCGTCGTCATTAGTAGATGATCTCGGCCTTCGACAAGAACTCGATAATGCTTATCATAAATTGCTTGCCGCAAGTCCGATTCAAATGAGGAGAGACGCCGACATCGCTAGAGAACGTATACACATCGATGGAGCGGGATGGCGCCAAACGGAAGAGGCTGCTCAATGCTTATCTATCGTTCATGAGGCTGTATGGATGCAGCATAAGCTGCGCATCACCTATGAACGTCATGACAGTACTGTGGTTCGAGACATCATGCCGCTAGGATTAGTTGCCAAACGAGGGGTTTGGTATGTCGTGGCTCAAGTAGAAGATGGATTCCGCAGCTATCGCATTTCACGGATACGCTACGCAGAAGTTTCGAATGAAGCCTTTGCTCGTCCTGACGGATTCGATCTTGCTCGCTATTGGGAGGAATCCACGAAGCAATTTACATCCACCCTGCCTCGCTATCCTGCACGAATTCGAGTAAGAGATGATTTACTCCAACGTCTCAAGCATGAACGATATGTGAAATTGCTGCATATTGAACCCGATCATAACGGTTGGGCATGCGTAGACGTCGAGTTCCATACGCTTGATTCTGCAGCAGAGATAATCCTTAGCTTCGGTGCTGCAATGGAAGCTCTTGAACCCGCAGAACTGCGAGACAAAGTCAGAAGTGAAATACGAAATATGTTTACAGCATACGAGGGAGATCAATAGAGCAATCCATTGTAATCTCCCTCTCCTACTGCTAGTTTTCCAAGAATGCCAATATATCTTCGCGAGTCAGCTCGTAATGCATCCAGCGCAGCCGCTAGTTGACTTCTTGCCATAACCCCTCTTCTGCAATATGAAGCGTCGTCTCCACTTTATCCATACGGAATGGCCGAATGATGTTATACAGTATAGAAACGGCACCCCGTTCCGCATCCGTTAATGAGTATTGCTGGGTGTAACCGATATAAAAATGCTTAAAGCGTTGCTCCATATACGCGCATTTTTCCCGATCCAGCCATTCTTCCCGGTAACATTCAAAGCTTAGAAAAATACCCTCTTGCATCATATACGTCACGAATTTGTCATTGCCCGCTAAATTATAATCAATTATTCCTGCAAATCCCTTCTCTTCATTCACTAATATATTATTTGTCGAGAAATCACCTTGTACACCGCCTGCAGGCAAAGATGGAAATATAGCCTCTAAATACTCGCGCTTGCGATTGTATATCTCCCATATTTCTTCTACCAATCGAACATCTGCTGGCGAATGCCTCAGCTTCTCATACCATGTCAGCGCATCATTGTAATTTTCCTCATCCGGATCCAGCAGAACATACGGGCTGCTCCATGTAAATTCAATCCCCTCACGCTTCGCAGCAGAATGCATACTTCCAACGCAGGCTCCCACTTGATACAGAAATTCGGAACCCAAATCCTCCAAGTCGATCTCCAAATCATCTAACGTCTTAGCAGACATGAAATCTTCTGCCCAGTAATGAAACTGTTTATTGCCGATTGTTATGACAGAGACCCATAAGCGCCAATCTTCGAACAATAAAATTGTGGCGTAGCAATGCCATTTCGGCGGTACACGGAAGCTAACCGGGCCCATCCCGCGATCTTGCTGCTATCCGTATACGAATTGTTATAGCACTTTAAAACGATGTTTTCTCCACTCGTCGTCTTAACGATCGCGACATATCGGTGTTCGTCCTCCCAACTATTATCAATTAATCGATAGGATTCAACTGTATCATCCATATACTCCTGCAACATGTTCTCCACATGCATTTTCGTAATCATAGTCTGGTCACCCTCGCGAGCAATATTTTCAAATTATTCAAACGACACGGAATCCTATTAATCTGCCTTTCTGTTTTGAAAATACCTAATTGTTAAACAAACCTTTTACAGGTACAGCCGCACACTAGTGATATATTACCAAATTTAATGCAAATTTTGTTAACAATTCTGTTGACAAAGGTTTATTCATTGAACAACATATAACCATACGGTTATATGTGAGGTGAGTATTACGGATATTTATCGTGTTCTAAGTGACCCGACACGCAGGACGATTCTTCATATGCTTGCGCAAGGAGATCGAACGCAATCGGATTTCGTTCAGTTTTTCGACATCTCTCAACCCGCCGTTAAAAAGCACTTGCAAATTTTATTAGAAGAAGGAGTGATCAACGAGCAGAAGCAAGGGAAATATCGAATTTACCGTTTGGAGCAAGCCTTGCTGCAATCTGCATATCAATCCCTTTTGCAAGATATGGGTTACATATTAGGAGATCGCTTAACTCGACTCAAAACATTTTTGGAAGGTGAGGAAAACTAATAATGGCTTACAATCCGTGAAAAGAGATATGCTGATCGAAGCCCCCCTTGAGAAGGTATGGAGCGCATTAACAGAAGCAGAGCAATTAACTCGGTGGTATGCCAAGGAAGCAAGTGTTGATTTCCGTGTTGGCGGTCGAATGGAACTGGATCATGGATGGGGAGCGAGCACTTCAGGTATCATTACTGAAATTGAACACGGCAAGCATTTCATTCTGCAAGGCGAAGATATGTCGTTGACCATTACCACACTTACCCAAGAGGCTGCTGGCGTTCGGGTTTCAACCGAGTACCGCCTTGAACTTCCTTTTGGAGATGCGGGACAAGCGATTGCCGACAATATGGCGTATGGAACCCTGCTCTTCCTTCACAACTTGAAGAGCGTATACGAGACCGGTCAGGATTCACAAGATAAAATGTGGAGAACATGGATCGGCATTCAGCATATGACGGTTCATCCGCAAGACGGGCAGCCGCTTGGCTCCAAAGTATTATCGGTTAAGGGCTCTTCCCCAGCCGTTGTTGCTGGACTCCAACCTGATGACATCCTAGTGAACATCAACAACACGACCATTTCCAGCTACTCAGACTTGGAAGCAGCCATCTGTGAACTGGCGATTGATGAGCAAGTTAGTCTAACCGTATGGCGTAACGGAGATATCATTAGCATTACTTGCAGCATTGGCAGCTATCCGGTTCCATATTGCGCATAAGCATCATTCCGATAGAATTGAAAAAGAGCAGATCGTTTATTTATCTAACGATCTGCTCTTCTATTTGAATGATGCATGGAATATTTAGGGGGTTGACCCGATCATCTGCTTCAAGATAACTTCATAGGCTTCAACAAATTGCTCCATCTCTTCTTCTGTTCCAATTGACACTCTTAGAAAATGTTCCGTTCGAGGCATCATAAAATGGCGTACGAGTATCCCCTGCGCTCGCAATCGCGACTGCATGGTTTTCGCTGAGATATCGGGATGGGATACATACACGAAGTTAGCCTTAGAGTCCAGCACCGTGCAGCCGAATTGCCGAAGCTGTCCAACTGTCTTATCACGCACTTGAATGACTCGGTACCGCATCTCTTGAAAATAAGGCTCATCATGAAATGAAGCAATTGCACCAGCGAGTGCCAATCGATCCAACGTATACGAATTGAAGGAATTCTTCACGCGTTCGAGTCCTTCTATCAATTCCTCGCTTCCCATTGCAATTCCGACACGCAGGCCGGCTAATGATCTAGATTTCGATAAAGTATGAACAACGAGCAAGTTCGGGTAGTCAGCAATAAGAGACACCGCAGATTTACCGCCAAAATCGATATACGCCTCATCAATAATGACGGCACGTTCTCGATTTTGTTCCAATATGGAGCGAATCCTGTCAAGCGGCGCTTCAATCGCGGTAGGCGCATTCGGGTTTGGCAGAATGATGCCCCCATTTGCTTGCAGGAACGGTTCCAGCGGAATGTGGAAATGTTCATCCAGCGGTACTCGAATAGATTCCAGACCGTAGAAGTTCGCATACACCTCATAGAAACTATATGTGATGTCTGGGAAGAGAATCGGTTCTCCTGGATTGAAAAAGGCAGCGAAGGCGAAGGAAAGAATTTCGTCTGAACCGTTGCCTACAAATATTTGCGACTCTTGCAAACCATAATAGCCAGCAGCGATCTGCCTTAACTCCTTACATGTCGGATCCGGATATAATCTGAGCTCATCCTGCGCGGCCTCCCGGATAGCAGCCAACACGTTCGGAGACGGCGGGTACGGATTTTCATTCGTATTCAGCTTGATGTATTTCTGATCCCGAGGCTGCTCACCAGGTACATAAGGCACAAGCCTCTTAGCCAAATCACTCCAATATTTGTTCATCGCCTTCCCTCCTCCTCTAGGCTCTATATTTCTCTATTTCTTTCTATTCTTTTTATAGTTTTTACTTTTTTAGATCTCTCTAGATTCTATGTGCTACTCTCTGCTACTCTTTGTTTCACTTTGTTTTCCTATGTCATTCCTATGTGTCACCTATGATTCACCTAAGAACACAGGAACTAGCTCGTTTTCTGTTATGATTCCGCCTCTAGATTCTATGCAGTAGGCTCTTGCATGCTGTCTGGAGCTGATCACACGATGAATATCCTGATCCAGATAGTGAATGCCTACCCCATCGTCGGCAGCTATGCCGTCTCCTACCTTGCCTGCCTGCATTAACCGATGATAGCTGGGTCTCCGGTCTTGCTCCCCATCAAAATGCGGACAATTGCTTCCCAGCAAAAAACCTAAGCAAGTTAATCCGGTCAGCTCCCCGGGTACTGAATCTGTTACTCCTTCCTCGAACCAACAGATGGAACCAGCACTTACTTAACCCAGCCAAAATAATGCCTTGCTCCCATGCTTTCTTCAGAATGGCATCCAAGCCCCATTCCTTCCACAACACTAGCAAATTGCGTGTATTGCCGCCGCCAACATACATGATGTCTTTGCTCAGCACATAGTCTTCCAAATCCTGCGTCGGTGGCTTGAATAATGACAGATGGGAAGGCTCACATTTATGCTCTCCAAATGCATTATAAAACCGCTGTATGTACCCATCCGCATCTCCGCTTGCTGTTGGCACAAAGCATACTTTCGGATTTTCCGAACTAGCTTGCTGCAAGACATACAGATCCAGAAGAGGATTCTCCGGCTCCATCGAGAATCCTCCGCCTCCCATTGCAATAATTTGCTTCATATTCGTTACCTCCTAAACATTTGTAGATCAGCTTTCATTAAATTTCATCAATTTACGTGAACGATTCGGCTAATTTGATTTCATCCGCAACCCGTCTAATACAACTCCCAAGCTGTGCAATGCAACGGCCAGCTCCTTCTCCGCATCCTGAGCATTAGCTAACCAGAAGGCTGCGTTCATAAGCCCGCCGTTCAACATCCGTGCTAATGCATGACTATCCGTAACCGCAATGATTCCTTCGTCCATAAATTGCTGAAGCATAGTTGCCATTGTCGCCAAGCATTGAGACTGAGAAGGATGAGTAAATCCATTCCCAAGCACGGAAGGCGCGTCTCTAAGTACGATGCGCTGAATTTCCGGCTCAATTGCCATTTCAATATACGCACGGCATCGACCAACAAAGCCTTCCCATGACGTTGCTGCCGCATTCGAAATATCGTGAAGGCGATTATCCATCTCTTGATCAATTTCTTCCACAACTGCCGCAAGCAGACCCTTCTTATCGCCAAAATGATGGTACAGCGCACCTCGCGTCAATCCTACGGAAGCAGTTAACTCATCCATCGACGTATTGGCATAGCCGATTGTTCCAAACGCTTCTCTTGCCGCTTCAAGCAGCTTTCCCTTTGTCTCCTCGATCATTTCTTTTCTTGCTTTTCGAACCATGTTCCCTCCTGCACCGTTATGCTGTTTGCACGATGCTAGCTCAGTTTTATATTTCGTTCTATTCTACAATAAAATTTGAAATTAACAAGATTTATAACATACAGATCCGAGACATTTCATACCGTATTTTTCCTAGATTGTTATTGACATACGCTGCGTATGTGAATATTATAATTGCATACGCTTCGTATGTAAATGAAAACCACCCTATATCAGCAAGGAGGATCATTGTAATATGTTACGTGCTTATCGAGAATTATTCGCTGCTCCTGGCTCTTTTATTTTTTCTGCCGCAGGATTTATCGCTAGAATGCCGATCTCTATGACTGGAATCGGCTTGGTTACCATGATTGCTCAAATGCGCGGAGAATACGGTCTCGCTGGAGCCATCGCTGCCACTTTTGCCTTCGCTTCGGCGCTGCTTGCCCCGCAAATATCTCGATTGGTTGACCGGTTGGGACAATCACGAGTTCTTCGTCCCGCAGCAGCGATAAGCATTATCTCCATATCGGCCCTTTTGCTATGTGCGCGATTAGGAGCGCCTGATTGGACGCTCTTTCTGTTCGCGATAATGGCTGGCTGCATGCCCAGCATGCCCGCAATGGTGCGAGCGCGTTGGACGGAGCTGTATCGGGGATCGCCCAGACTGCACACTGCTTATTCCTTTGAATCCGTCGTCGATGAAATTTGCTTCATTATCGGCCCTGTCATTTCCGTTGGATTATGCGTGTCTGTTTTCCCGGAAGCTGGACCTCTCGCCGCGTGCTTATTTATGGCATTTGGCATTGTTCTATTTACGCTGCACAAGAGCAGTGAACCGGCAGTACAGCCACAACGCAATACGAGTCAGGGATCTGTGTTCAAGATCGGTGCATTGCGCTTGCTTGCTCTTACGCTTGCTGCAATCGGCACGATATTTGGAACCGTGGATGTTGTAAGTGTTGCCTTTGCCGAACAGCAGGGGAACACCATTGCAGCCAGCTACGTCCTGTCTGTCTACGCAATCGGATCATGCTTGGCAGGTCTTATCTTCGGCACACTTACAATCAACATGCCGCTGTATCGTCAATTTGCAATTGCAGTTAGCCTTGCGTTGG
>NZ_JMDX01000100.1:0-20815 GCF_000935845.1 Paenibacillus sp. E194 | reverse complement strand
ATTGGTACTCTTAATTCTTGTGAGATATTTAGAGGCGAATCATCAGCTTCGTGAGCAGCTCCATCTGGCAGCTTATGCGTCCTATTCGGCTGAACTAGTGGATAAGGCACTGCATGATGAAGAAGCTGGGGGACCAATGTTTGATCAATTCCACGCCTACTTGCAAGCTATTGCCCAAGGCAAGGATGTACAGGTGACAACCCATCTCTTCGAGATGAAATTGTGGCAGCGAACTGGCGTAGCTCCTCAACTGCATGCATGCGTCGCTTGCGGTACAGAGGAGAGGCTTGCTGCTTTTAGTTGGCGGTTAGGTGGTGCGCTGTGTGCAAGCTGCAAGCCAAGGGAACATGCGAATTACGTCGCCAATCTGCAAATGCTTGCATTGCTTCAAAAATTCGAGATGACAGACTTGCATCGTCTGGGCAATATTACATTGAAGCCTGCAACCAAGCTGCAGCTTCGGGCTTGCATGCGTGGTTACATGGATACGCATGTTGGGGTACGTCTGAAATCATTGCAGTTCCTTGAGCAGATGGAGAAATATGATCTGGCGCAGCTTGACGAGTAATATCCATTTCGCTATAATAAATCAATAAATTGAGGTATACCTTGTGTTGAAGAAGAAAGTAGTTCGCAACGTTTGAATGCAGCGATTCAGGGGCAGTGGAAGCCTGGACGAACAAACGAATGAAATGGCACTTTGGAGCAAGGCTCATGTGAAAGTGGATCGGACTTTATTTCGATCAAGTAGGGTGGAACCGCGGGAATATAACTCTCGTCCCTACGTCTGGCATCAGGCGTAGAGGCGGGAGTTTTTTGCATTCTCCCATACGTCAATGCCGTCAATATGAGGCAAAGGAGTCCTGACTGTGAATTTTCAACAAATGATCTTGACGTTGCAGCAATTTTGGGCCGAGCAGAATTGCATCATCGTACAGCCGTATGATGTAGAAAAGGGTGCGGGGACGATGAACCCGATGACCTTCCTTCGTTCCATCGGGCCAGAACCATGGAATGTAGCTTATGTAGAGCCATCTCGTCGTCCAGCTGACGGCCGTTACGGGGAGAACCCGAACCGATTGTATCAGCATCACCAGTTCCAAGTTATTTTGAAGCCATCTCCAGACAATATTCAAGAATTGTATCTGGAGAGCTTGAACCGCCTAGGGATCGATCCGACAATCCACGATATCCGTTTTGTAGAGGATAACTGGGAATCGCCAACCTTGGGTGCATGGGGCCTAGGTTGGGAAGTCTGGCTTGATGGTATGGAAATTACGCAGTTTACTTATTTCCAACAGGTGGGCGGTATCGACGCACATCCAGTGGCTGTAGAGATTACGTACGGCTTGGAGCGCCTTGCGTCCTATATTCAAGACAAAGAAAATGTGTTCGACTTGGAGTGGGTAGAAGGCGTAGCTTATGGCGACGTATTCCACCAGCCTGAATTCGAGCATTCGAAATACACATTCGAAGTAAGCGATACGGAGATGTTGTTTACGTTGTTCAATATGTACGAGAAAGAAGCAAATCGTGCGATGGATGCCCATTTGGTATTCCCAGCATATGATTATGTGCTGAAATGCTCCCATACATTCAACCTGCTTGACGCACGCGGCGCGATTAGCGTAACGGAGCGTACAGGGTACATTACACGCGTGCGCAATCTTGCACGCCATGTGGCTGCGACTTACTATGAAGAACGTGAGAAGCTTGGCTTCCCGCTCTTGAAGAAAGGAGAGGAACAAGATGCCTAGACATTTATTGCTCGAGCTTGGCTTAGAGGAAGTGCCTGCACGTTTCATTCGCAGTGCGATGGAACAACTGAAGGAGCGGACGGAGCGCTGGATGACAGAATCGCGGATTGCATACGGAACGGTATCTGCGTATGCAACTCCAAGACGTCTCGCAGTGCTCATTCAGGACGTTGCGGATAAGCAGACAGACGTTCATGAGGAAGTGAAGGGGCCAGCCAAGAAGATTGCTCACGATGCGAGCGGTGAGTGGTCGAAGGCAGCCCTTGGATTTGCACGCAGTCAAGGCGTAGATCCATCGGAATTCTTCTTCAAAGAGTTGAACGGGGTCGAGTATATCTATGCGAATAAGAGCAGCCTGGGGACGAATACAGCGGATGTTCTTGTTGATGGATTGACGTCTATTATTCATGCAATGACTTTCCCGAAAAACATGCGTTGGGGTGCGAAGGATATGCGCTTCGTTCGTCCGATTCGCTGGATCGTTGCTCTGCACGGCGAGGATATTATTCCACTTGAAATTGCAGGCGTAAAAGCGGGCCGCACGACTCGTGGACATCGTTTCCTTGGTGATGAGGCGGTTATTGATATGCCGCTTCAATACGTGGAGCGCCTTCGTGAACAGTCCGTCATTGTTGATGTGGCAGAACGCGAAGCAAATATTAAGAACCAAATTCAAGAGCTTGCGAAGAGTAAGGATTGGCATATTGCGATTAAGGAAGATTTGCTGGAAGAGGTACTGTTCTTGGTTGAAACCCCTACCGTATTGTTCGGTGGATTCGATGAAGCATTCTTGAACATTCCTCAAGAAGTGTTGATTACTTCAATGCGTGAGCATCAGCGTTACTTCCCTGTATTGAATGCAGAGGGACAGCTCCTTCCTTACTTCGTAACCGTGCGTAACGGTGACTCCAAGGGATTGGACATCGTTGCAAAAGGGAACGAGAAGGTGCTGCGTGCACGCCTGTCTGACGCGAAGTTCTTCTATGAAGAGGATCAGAAGCTGAAAATTATCGATTGCGTACACAAGCTAGATTCAATCGTGTTCCACGAGGAGCTAGGCTCGATCGGAGATAAGGTACGGCGCATTCATGCAATTGCGGATGCATTGGCGCTGGCGGTTCAGACGGATCGTGAAACAGCATTGCGGGTAAGCCGTGCTGCGGATATTTGCAAGTTCGACCTTGTTACGCAAATGGTCTATGAATTCCCTGAATTGCAGGGGGTTATGGGTGAGGATTACGCTCGCAAGGCTGGGGAACCAGAGGCGGTAGCCCAAGCAATCAACGAGCATTACAAGCCTAGATTCGCTGGAGATCCAGCACCAGCTTCACTTGTCGGTTCGATTATCAGTATGGCTGATAAGATGGATACGTTGACTGGCTGCTTCGGGATCGGCATAATCCCGACAGGGTCGCAGGATCCATATGGCTTGCGGAGACAGGCGACAGGTATTGTGCAAATTCTACTGGAACGCAATCTTCCACTTACTTTGCATACGATCTTCAACATTACGCTTGATGTATATGAACAAGCAGGATTGTTGAAACGCGAACGTGAGGAAGTTCGTAAAGAATTGTATGAATTCTTCGGCTTGCGGGTGAAGAATGTGTTGTCTGATTCCGTTCGATACGATGTTGTTGATGCGGTAATGGCTGCTGGCTATGACGATGTGAAGCTCACAGTAGCTCGTGGAGAAGCACTTATGCGTGCTGTAAAGGCAGATGAGTTCAAGCTGACGGTTGAATCGTTCAACCGTGTGGGCAATCTGGCTGCTAAAGCAGACAGCAAGGAGATACGTTCTGAGCTGTTCGAGCAGGATGCAGAACGCAATCTTCATGAGAGCTGGCTGCGTGTGCATGAAGCTTATGAAGCAGCTTATAGCAATCCATCAGAGGCACTGAGCGTATTGTCCCAGCTGAAGGATGAAGTCCATTCGTTCTTCGAACAAGTGATGGTTATGGCTGAGGATCAAGCGGTGAGGGTGAACCGCTTGGCTTTGCTTGCGAATATTGCAAATGACATTCAGCGCTTCGCAGATTTCTCCAAGCTTGTCTGGGCGTAATAAGCGACAATGAGATTTTTCGTCTATGGACAGTGAGGAGCAGTAAATGGATGGAACATGAAGAAGGGATTCTTCGGATTCTCTTCGACATGTTCCATCCTTATTTTCATCGATTCGACAAAATCTGAGTTAATGTAGAGGAAATCCGGATTTCGAAGCAGGAATTTTAAACGATACAGCGTATATAATATAAACGGTGAAACGATTAATGAAAGTTCCGACGCTTTACGAAAATGGTGAGAACATGTCTTCTAAACTTCGAATCGTAGTAGACGCCGATGCTTGTCCTGTAAAAAACGAAATCGTTGCCGCAGCCATTGAGATGGGTGCAGGAGTTATTTTTGTAGCTTCTTATGCTGCATTTGCTCCAGACTGGCAGCTTATGAATCTTGATATTCATACTGTTTTTGTGGATCAAGCGTTTCAAGCGGCGGATATTTATATTGCCAACACAGCGCGGTCAGGGGACGTAGTGGTTACAGGCGACTACGGGTTGGCCGCGCTCTGTTTGCCAAGAGGTGCATCCGTACTTACGCCTAGAGGCAGCGAGCTGACTGGCGATAATGTAGATGAGTACCTGACAAGGCGGCATATCTCAAGCAAAGCGAGAAGAGCAGGTTTACGAACGAAAGGTCCGCGAGCGATGAGTGAAGAGGACCGCGAAATTTTCCAACATAAACTGACAAAACTTTTGCTTCGTGAGCAGGAGAAAATGCGCCCATAGCGAATTAGTAATACGTGTTCAGATGAAGGTGAATGACGATGAACGGATATGGACTTATTCCTGACGAAGTTCGCGATGAAGTATTGAAGCGCAACGATATCGTCGATATTGTTGGACAATACGTCCACTTATCGAAGAACGGTAAATATTTGAAGGGGCTGTGCCCTTTTCATTCAGAGAAGACACCATCGTTCACGGTCACGCCGGAGAAGCAAATTTTCCATTGCTACGGTTGCGGGAAGAGCGGTACAGCCATTCAATTTGTGATGGGTCTTGAAGGATATTCCTATCCTGAAGCGATCACCCATCTAGCTGAGTTGGCAGGCATTCCTATAACATGGGGAAGCAGCGACTCGTATGCTGAACGCAATCCGCGGAATGAAGCGAAGGATCGGCTGATTGAAGCACATGAACTGACTGCGAAGATGTATCATTACATATTAATGAATACAACGGAAGGTCAGGAAGCGCTTCGCTATTTGCGTGAACGCGGCATTAATGACAAGCTCATCGAACAGTTTCAGATTGGATACGCACCGCCGAATTGGGATATGATCGTGAAGTTTCTAACGAAACGGCAGTTCGACCTTGCTCTGGTAGAGAAGGGCGGTATCGTATCAGCTAGAACGAATGGTGAAGGGTATGTCGATCGTTTCCGTAACCGGGTCATGTTCCCGATATGGGATCGCCGGGGACGCATTGTTGGATTTGCAGGAAGGGTGCTGGACGGAAGTCAGCCCAAATACTTGAACTCACCCGAGACCATGCTATTCAACAAATCGAAGCTGCTGTACAATGTGCATCAAGCAAGACCGCACATTAAGCGCAGCGGAGAAATTGTTCTTTTTGAAGGTTTTGCAGACGTTATTCAAGCTTGGGAAGCCCAAGTAATGAATGGCGTTGCGACAATGGGAACTGCGTTAACCTCTGAGCATGTCCAGTTGCTGAAGCAGCTCGGAGACAGTGTTACGTTATGTTATGACGGCGATGATGCTGGACAAGCAGCCGCCATGAAATCGATTGACCTATTAGAGGGAAGCGGCCTGCATGTTGCTGTCGCCATGCTTCCTGATCGGATGGATCCTGATGAATTTATTAAGGCACATGGAGCTGAGCGGTTCAGGCACGCGATCATCGCGTCAGCTGTTACGCCAACCAAATTCAAGCTTATATCTTTACGCCGAAATCATATACTGCTAGAAGATGATGGCAAACGGCGCTTCAAAGATGCGGCGTTGCGTGTTGTGGCGAAGGTTGAATCTCCTGTTGAACGGGAGATGCATTTGAAGGAGCTCGCTTCACTGCTTGAATTATCAGGGGATTCAGCGATTGCTTCTTTGAAGCAAGAATGCGCGAATATCCGTCAAAAACTGCAAAAAAACAACCAAAACGGGGATAATCAAGACAATTGGTGGAATAATGTTAGGAATGATAAACAAGTTATCTCCCCGCCCGTGTTGCGTCCAGCATACGTCTATGCAGAACGCAGTCTGCTGGCACTAATGTTCCAAGATATCGAAGTGTCCAACTATGTGGAGCGGAATCTTGGTGAGCAATTTAATGTAGATGATCATGCGGCACTTGCCGCTTATCTATATGCTTATTACGCGCAAGGCAAAGAGCCTGATTTCAGTTGTTATTTGGCGACATTGCAAGATGACCGATTAGAGAAAACGGCTGCATCCATATCGATGGCTGAAGTGCCATTGCGAAATGACACCGCCTTATTAGATGATTACATCGGTCAGATCTTGAAAGTGCCTAGACATCGTGAAATTGAGCGTAAAAAGGAAGAAATGGTGCAGGCGGAGCGTTCTGGAGACATCTTGCGTGCCGCGCAAATTGCACAAGATATTATAGCCCTAGAGCAACAACTGAAGCGGTAGGAAGCAGAAGTTTCTAGGGAGGAGGGAGTCGGAAAATGGCGAATGATCAACATACTGGACTAGATGCCGAAGCAGCGTTGGAACATGTGAAGGATCAATTGATTGAGCTCGGTAAAAAGCGCGGCTCGCTCAGCTATAAAGATATTACTGAAAAATTATCGACGTTCGATCAAGACCCGGAGCAGATGGATGAGTTTTATGAACAGCTGTCTGATTTGGGCATTGAAGTGGTAAATGAAACGGAAGATGGAATGGGCAATCGCAATAATGGTGATCGGGAAAATGGGGATAACGAAGATTTCCATTTCGATGATGACTTATCGCTGCCACCGGGAATTAAGATTAATGACCCGGTTCGGATGTACTTAAAAGAGATCGGCCGTGTTCCACTCTTGTCAGCAGAAGAAGAGATCGAACTTGCGAAGCGAATTGAGCAGGAGGACGAAGAAGCGAAGAAACGCTTGACGGAAGCGAACTTGCGCCTCGTAGTCAGCATTGCGAAGCGTTATGTTGGACGCGGAATGCTGTTTCTCGATTTGATTCAAGAAGGAAACATGGGACTGATAAAGGCTGTTGAGAAATTCGACTACAGCAAAGGATACAAGTTCAGTACGTATGCAACGTGGTGGATTCGCCAAGCGATTACAAGAGCGATTGCCGACCAAGCGCGTACAATCCGTATTCCTGTTCACATGGTAGAAACGATTAATAAGCTAGTCCGTGTATCCCGTCAATTGCTTCAAGAACTTGGACGCGAACCAACTCCAGAAGAAATTGCAGCAGAGATGGAACTTAGTGTTGAGAAAGTACGAGAGATCATGAAGATTGCTCAGGAACCGGTATCGCTTGAGACACCAATTGGTGAAGAAGACGATTCTCACTTGGGAGACTTCATTGAGGATCAAGAAGCATTGGCACCTGCTGATGCGGCAGCATATGAGCTGTTGAAGGAGCAATTGGAGGATGTCCTTGACACATTGACAGAACGTGAAGAAAATGTGCTTCGTTTGCGCTTTGGTCTCGATGACGGCCGTACACGCACCTTGGAAGAGGTAGGCAAGGTATTCGGTGTCACACGCGAACGGATTCGTCAAATTGAAGCGAAGGCACTTCGTAAATTGCGTCATCCGAGCCGCAGCAAGCGACTTAAAGATTTTCTTGAATAGTGGCTAACGACGAGACCTTCTTGCGCGCAGTATGCGTGGGGAAGGTCTTTTGTCGCCATGTAAGGCATTCCCACACAGGAGCGTGACAAGCCTCATGGATCAGAAGCAGCGCCAATGGATGTCGCAGGAAATTGCACGTTGGAGACATAATCGATTGTTGCCGGAACGCTATTGCGAGTTCCTTGCTCAATTGTACCAACTGCCAGAATCAACAGAAGCAGCTGAGCCGTCTGCGGTGCCTAACAGACGCTTCGCGGAATGGCTGGCCAATCTTCCTGCCGCCAAATGGCTGGTGTTATTTATCATTTCTGGTTTGTTCTGTACCGCTGGATTTCATTTTACCGCTTTTGACATTCCAATGCAAATTGGGGCTGTCGCCTTATTTGTCCTAATTAACTATGGGCTTGCCGTCTTCAATTCAAAGTATGCGGCAAAGAAAAGTAAAGTGCAGATAGCGGTATATGCAAATCTCGGCAACGCTATAAGTATGCTTGGCGCATTCGCCATCATCAAGTTGGATCAATGGCTTTCCTGGTATAGCGTGGCGCTGTGGCTGATTGGAGCAGGGCTCTTATGGATCATAACAGGATTGCTATTGCGGCGCGGCGGAATGCAGGGGTGCGGTTGGCTCCTGTTGGCGATCGCCTATGCCGTAATTCTCTATTCAATGGGGGGAGAACTTACGCTCATTGAGACGCAGTGGTTGTGGCTCCCAGAGAGCTTATTATTCATCTGGATGGCTTGGGTGATGCACAGTGTTCTTCCTTCGGCATCAGCAGGACTCCTGATTGCTTCCCTGATTGCTTGGCATATGCCTGAGGCCGCTTGGCTTGGGAGGGTCATCACACTGAAGCTTAATGCTGGTGGCGAGGTTCTGCTATTTATGCTAATGAAGCTTTTTATAACGTTTTACATGGGATATTACTTTAGAAAACAGTGGGTGAAATGGATTCGTGAACATCAAACTGTCCAAACGACTACAATGGATTGCGGATTGGGTGCCTGAAGGCAGCAAACTTGCAGATATCGGTTCTGACCATGCGCTGCTGCCATCTTATTTGGCGAAGCAAGGCATTATTTCTTATGGCGTCGCAGGTGAAGTGAATCAAGGTCCGTATGAAGCAGCTAGACGCCAGGTGCTCGGATCACGCTTGGAGAATATTGTACAGGTCCGGCTTGGTGATGGGCTTGCCGTATTGGAGCCTAATGAGGTAGACTGCATTTCTATCGCTGGAATGGGGGGGAGCCTCATTGTCAGTATATTATCAGCTCAACCAGAGAAGCTTGAGGGGGTCAAGCGACTCATCCTTCAGCCGAATGTGGGTGAGGATACCGTTCGCCGCTGGCTTCGCAAGGAAGGATGGGCACTGCTTAAGGAGCATATTTTAGAGGAAGACGGCAAAATTTATGAAGTTCTGCTTGCAGAGCGGCAGTTCGAATCAGCAGAGGCACATAACGCTTGTCTGTACGACTCTCGGCCTTTATTATGTGGGAAGACGCTGTCAGAGGAGTGGCTGCTGCAATTCGGCCCACTGCTGTCGCAAGCTCCTACTGATGTATTTTTTGAGAAATGGAAGCGTGAAGTAGCGAAGCGGGAGCGTGTACTGCGTACGATGGAACAGGCCGAGAGTGAAGAGGCGAAGCAGCGGCGTGAAGTATTCGTTCAGAACAAAGCGGAACTGGAGGCGATTATTGAATGTTTGCGAAAGGGTCAACAATAATTCAGTGGATGGAGCAGCTTGCGCCTAAGTCATTGGCTGTACCAGATGATCGAATTGGGCTTCAATTAGGTTCGCTAAATAAGGAAGTAACGAAAGTGCTCGTTGCACTCGATGTGAATGAAGAGGTTGTGGAGGAAGCTATCGCTCAGCAAGCGAACCTCATTATCGCTCACCATGCAATCATTTTCCGACCTTTGAAGCATTTACAGACAGATACCCCTGCCGGCCGATTATATGAGAAGCTCATCAAGCATGACATCTCGGTATACATCTCACACACGAATTACGATGTGGCAGTAGGGGGCATGAATGATTTGATGGCGGAACGCCTCCAGCTTACGAATATCCGTGTCCTCGAAACGCTGCAGCAGGAGCAGATGCACAAGCTGGTTGTATTTGTACCGCAGACGCATGCAGATGAAGTCCGTGCTGCAATATTGGATGCCGGGGCTGGGCATATCGGGAACTACAGCCATTGCAGCTTCAATAGTGAAGGCTTCGGTACATTCAAGCCTGGCGACGGCACGAATCCGCATATCGGACAAGCGGGCAAGCTGGAGAATGTACCAGAAGTACGAATTGAGACAATTATTCCGAAGTCGGTTCGCAGCCGCGTGCTGCAAGCGATGTTTAAGGCGCATCCATACGAGGAAGTCGCTTATGATCTCTACCCTGTAGATATTCAAGGAACAGAGTATGGTTTGGGCCGAGTAGGCAAGCTGACGGAATCTGTAACTCTCCGTCAATTGTCAGAGCAGGTGAAGAGCAACTTCGAGGTATCGAATGTACGCGTGGTCGGCAATCTGGATCGTTCTGTGCGCAAGGTTGCTGTCCTCGGCGGTTCAGGCGCCCGATATATCCATCATGCGATATTCCACGGAGCGGATGTGCTCGTCACGGGAGATGTGGATTACCACACTGCCCACGATGCACTCGCTGCAGGTCTTGCAATAATTGATTCGGGCCATAATGCAGAGAAGATGATGAAGCAGGATGTTGCAGAACGCCTGCAGCAGGTGGCATCTGACAAGGGAGTATCGACGCAATTCGTAGCTTCTTCCACAAATACCGAGCCATTTCAGTTTTTGTAAAAGTTGACGGTTGAGTTTCTTGCGCGAAACTTGTATACTAACGAATGTTGACGGAAAGTTTGACAGACAATCGCTGGTGACTTGGTCACGAGAGGAAAGTCCGGGCTCCATAGGGCAGGGTGCTGGATAATGTCCAGTCAGCGCGAGCTGAAGGATAGTGCCACAGAAATGGACCGCCGATGGCTGCTTCGGCAGCACAGGCAAGGGTGGAACCGTGGTGTAAGAGACCACGAGGAGCGTTGGTGACTTCGTTCCTGGTAAACCCCATCTGGAGCAAGACCTAATGAGATGCATGCCCGCAAGGGCAGCCTTAGCCCGAGGTGCGTCTGGGTTGGTCGCTTGAACCGTGCAGCAATGTACGGTCTAGATAGATGATTGTCACTTTGTAGTGGAAGGGTAGCTCCCGTAATACCACGATCAGTACAGAACCCGGCTTACGGCAAACTTTCCGGAGCTACAACACATATTGTTCGAAGCCCATAAGATAACCCCCGCACACAAGCTGTGCGGGGGTTTTTGGTTCGGAGACATTATCTACAATGTCCCATCCCATGGCCATAAGTCGTTTAAGGCTGGGAAGCGGGGATTATTGAAGATGGCGTAGATGGACGCTTCACGTATTGAGCAATCGTGCGCTTGATTTCGCGTGCAATATTTTGCGGAAGCAGTGACAACGATGTCGTCCCTTGCTCTGCAAGGCTTAGGGCCTGTGCAACATCAATTTCACCATAGCCGTAATACATATCTTTACCCGGTGTTCCTAAGTCGACTACACTCTGCCGCATAATATCGTACACCTCCGTATTCTTTAACGAAGGATTCACGGAGCGAATAAGTGCAGCCAATGCGGAGACATGCGGGCAAGCCATTGAAGTGCCTGACAATGCCGCATATTGATTGTTCGGATAAGTGCTTGCAATCGACGTGCCGGGCGCCACAACATCTACGTAATTGCCGTAGTTGGAGAAAGAAGCGCGCTTCTGATTCGCATCCGTAGCGGATACGGCAAATACTTCAGAATAAGCGGCTGGATATCCAGGACGCCGGGTATTGTCGTTGCCCGTAGCAGCGATCAGCACGACATCGCGATCAAAGGCATATTTGACGGCATCATGCAGAAATGCCCCATCCACATAGTTACCTAAGCTCAAGTTGATGACCTTGGCTCCATGATCAGTCGCCCAAATAATTCCTTCCGCGACGGAGTAGGATGTACCCGAACCATTGTTGTCCAGCGCTTTGACTGGAAGAATCGGATTGTACCATGTTATCCCGGCGATGCCTTCACCGTTATTGACAGTGGCGCCAATAATGCCGGCTACATGAGTACCATGTCCGACTTCATCTTTTGGGGGCTGGTTTTTATCAAAGACGTTATAACCCTTCAGCAGCTTGCCTTGCAAATCACGATGATCGGAATCGACACCGGTATCGACGACCGCCACAATGACATCTTTGGCTCCTTTGCTCGTCATCCATCCTCGGTTCGTATGGATATTTGGCAAGTTCCATTGATAAGCCTTGTACAACGCATCATTTGGCTCCTCAGCAGCATTCCCTTGTGTTGGTTCATTCAATGTCTTGGGGCGAGCTTGAGAAGATGGAGTCGTTGGAAGTGGTGAGGGCTTCTCATTTGTCATATATAGAAAATGAGGCTCACTGTAAATCGGATTGAATCGTTTGAAATAGGAAGTTAATTGCTCCACACTCATCTTATGAGAACGAAACACATACGTGTAACCGAGCTTGCGCGGGTGTGCGCACCCAGTATCCCGCATCATACGCTGCAATTGAATGGGGTCGGGGTCAGAACGGAAGCGCACGACGATTTCATTTTCATAATAATGGCTTGTGCCGGCGTTATCTTCTCCGTCTTGAACCTTAACATTCCGCATCGAGTTGGAATCCACAGACTTGACACGGTACTTGGATTCAGGCGGGTAAGGTACAAGGCGAAGATTTTTTTGCTGATGCTTGCGTACGGTCTGGATGACATCTTGATTCACGATTGCGACAATCCCCTGTTGCGATTGGGGAGAGGCAATGCCGATGACCATATGGCTCTTCCCATTAACTAGTACTTCAGGAGAGGAATATGACTGCTGCTTCGTTACATTCATGGTAGCAGTTCGAACGTAACTCTCGAGCTGCTTGTTGGCGTCCCAGCGCTCATCCTTCGGTACATTTCCTTTCTCCCAAGCGGTTGAACCACCTTCGACCCATTTCATGTACACGAAGTGGGGATGGGATTTCATAAATTGCTGAACGGTACCCTGCTTCTGGGCATGAGTCTTGGCTCCCCAATTGGCAAGTGCATCTTCCAGATCACGTCTGGAATCAATGGCGAACATCCGGCTTGTGCGTGTAACGTCCTGATTCAGGATTTGTTTTTTCATGCTCTCTTCGTGTGCGGCTGTCGTCATGCCCCTGGGCTCGGGATGGCGATCTGGAGCCCATAATAGCGGAATCGTAAGTACGGCTGCACAGAGAGCAACTATTCCAACCACATATCGTCGCTGCATACAACTTCCTCCTCTAGCGTTCCTTCCTCATTGTCCTGCCTCTTGATATCGAGCACTCTGGGCTGCAGATATCGTATCGTGAACAGACCTGTTTATAGGTTGAGAATTGGTGCACGAATTTATTCGGGATGCAGCGGAAAATAATACCCATCATGATCGGATTGTGGTAGGATGAAGGGGAAATGAAAATGATTCCAAATCGGATGCCCGAAGAGTTGAAATTCCAAGTGGACGAATGGGATAAGGGGGAGCTTTCATGCCAGCATCCAATGTGAAGCAGCAATGCGAAGTTTCGAAGGACAAACTTAAAGAAGCTATTGATAAGCTTGAGCAATTCTTAAATGAGTATTCGCTAACTGCTCTTGTTCAAGGGAATGAGGAAGAAGAGACAGTTAGTTTCTATAAAGGATTCCTGACGGATATTCGGCATTTGCTCGTATTCGCGGAGCAGAGCTATGAGCGGCTGGGTGTTGCGTTAAGAAGAGCAACCTTTGATACGGCATTTGGTGAGCGCTGCTTGTACGAAGTGTATCATCATTGTGTGAATGCCTTCTTCTATCCGAAGAATGAGTGTTATTCAGAGGATGGTCGATATGCCTATACTGGTCAAGATGCAATTCGTTTCCGGAAGAAGCCTGTTCGAGCAGCGAGGGATATTGTTCTGTCAGTTGTGAAGCTGTTCGAAGATCTCCGCGATGAGCTTGCCTATTATGAGAGTGACTATTTGACGCAGCGTCGTATGCAAGGCTCGAAATAAGGAATTCCAACAATATCAATCACGAAGACGTTCCGTTTATGTCACGGAGCGTCTTTTTCGTTAGATCATGGCAGGAAGAGAGCCGGATATGACATTACGGACTAGGACATGCTGATAACGGAGGTGATGGATGTGAGTGAAAAACCTGTAGTTCGCTGCAGCGTATCCAACTGTAAATTTTGGGGGGATTTTCGCTGTCAAGCTTCTGAAATTATGATTGATATTGATGCACATGCCAACGTGAAGGCCAATTCAGAGTTCGCGGACGAATCGTTCCGAGGCGATCATAAGGATACAGCCTCTAAGTCCTCTTCAACATGCTGTCAGACGTTTGTGCCCAAATGATCTTGAGCGGAAGCTAGGAGTGAGGTGTGATGTCAGGTCACAAAGCACGTAATTCACGCCGTTTGAAGCGGCACCGGGTTAGAAATCATACCGCGGGAAATCCAAAACAGCAGCAGGATGTAGAATTTGGGCAAGAAGTGGGAACTTTCTCAGACACGCTTCGCATTGCAACACAGCATTCGAAGATCAATCATTGGTCGGGTATTGGCATGCTGGCCGTTATTTTCTCGATTATCGCCTTCTTTCTATTTCCCATCCCAATGGGGATTGGGGCCGCCGCGTTAGGTGTTCTTGCCTATTTGCAGGGAAGTCGTACATCTGGAATCTTTGCGACAGTTGCTGGGTTATTAGCCGTCCTTGTCCAATTCATAGCGATGTCATCATAAGTGAGTATTCAAGCTTGAACCGGTAAGTTGCCCCGGATCAGGCTTTTTCTATATGGGGAGCAAGGGAGCAATAGCTACATGAAGGATCGAGAAGAACATGGGATTAGGGATGGTGCTTTTATGTTGAAACGTGTAAAATAAGTAACATCTTATTTCGTACATGAGATCAACAACGGTGAGGAGCCGCTTGCGCCTCGATCCGATTTTGATCTTTTTTGTTGTCATGAGGAGGGAATGTGGTGAGCGCAACTCAGTTGTATTTCGATCATTGTGCATCGACTCCCCCCCATCCGGATGTTATTCGGACGGTTGCGGAGGTGATGGGGCAGGTGTATGCCAACCCTTCATCGATTCATGGTGCGGGGGGGCAAGCAGAGCAGCTTATTCGACGCTCGCGCGAGGTTGTAGCTCGTGCCCTGCAAGTGGAGCCAGAAGAGATACTGTTCACATCAGGGGCGACAGA
This sequence comes from Paenibacillus sp. E194, assembly GCF_000935845.1. Taxonomy (NCBI): domain Bacteria; kingdom Bacillati; phylum Bacillota; class Bacilli; order Caryophanales; family Paenibacillaceae; genus Paenibacillus; species Paenibacillus sp. E194. The sequence continues at coordinate 5,935 of NZ_JMDX01000100.1, read as the reverse complement.
GAGCAATAACATTGCTATATTCGGAATTGCGAAGGCCTATCAAGCTGCAGGCAAGCCAATCCATATGATCGTATCTGAAGTTGAACATGCATCCGTATATAAATGTGTTCAGCAGTTAGAGCAGGAGGGGGTTGAGGTTACCTTCCTTCCTGTGGATGAGAACGGCCGAGTCCGTCCTGACGAAGTGGAGGCTGCAATTCGGCCTCATACAGTGCTCGTTAGTATCATGCACGTCAACAATGAAATGGGTGCTATACAGCCTATTGGAGAAATTGGAGATATGCTGCGCCGCTACCCAAAAGTAACGTTCCATGTGGATGGGGTACAGGGCCTAGGCAAGGTTCCCGTTCGTCTTGCTGAATGGGGTATAGACCTATATAGTCTCTCGGGACATAAGATTCAAGGGCCACGTGGGGCTGGCGTGCTCGTTAAACGGAAGCAAGTCGCATTGAAGCCGCTAATGTACGGAGGTTCTCAAGAGGGGGAGCTTCGTCCTGGCACAGAGAATGTCCCTTGTATTGTAGGCCTTGCCAAGGCGGTCAGACTTGCTGTTGAGGGGCAGTATGAACGATATGACAAGCTTGTTCGCCTGCGTCAATTCGTACTTGAACATTTGTCACAGATGAAGCCGCTTGTTGTGAACAGTCCTGCTGTTCCATATGGCGCTCCGCATATCATCAATGTATCATACCCAGGAATGAAATCAGAGGTAGTGGTTCACGCCCTCGAACAGCGTGGCATTATCGTCTCAACACAATCCGCGTGTTCATCGAAGCTCCATAAGCCCAGCCGAGTGCTGCTGGCGATGACGCATAACTCTCAAGTTGCTGCAAGCGGAATCCGCATCAGTCTGGATGCGTACTGCTCTGAGGATGAGTTGAAGCATCTTGTACAGAGTTTCAAGGAAATGACAGAGCAATTGCAATCTCTTGTGCAGCGATAATATAGGTAGTGGAATCGATAGCAAGCGAAAGGCAGGGAAAGAGAAAATCATGGAATACGATATGATTCTTCTTCGTTACGGAGAAATCACAATTAAAGGCAAGAACCGCAGCAAGTTTGAGAAGGCAGCTTACCAGCATGTCAATGCAATGCTTAGTCCTTTTCCTAATGCTAAAGTCATTAAAGAATACGGTAGACTCTACGTTGAGCTGAATGGTGAGCCATTAGACGAAATGATTCAAGTGCTCAAGCATGTATTCGGTGTGGTGTCCATTAGCCCAGTTAAGCGAACTCCATCTGAGCTAGAACCGATTATTGAGACGGCCGTCCAATTAATCCGTGAGATGAATCCTACGGAAGGGACAACCTTTAAAGTTTCTGCGAAGCGTGCTTGGAAGGGATTCCCGCATGGCAGCCAGGAAATGAATCACCTTGTAAGTGCGCCTGTGCTGCGTGAGTTCGAGGGGCTTAAGGTAGATGTGCGCAAGCCTGAAATTGATTTGCGCGTTGAGGTTAGAGAAGAATGGACCTATGTATATAGCGAAGTTGTACAAGGAGCGGGAGGCTTCCCATTGGCATCCAACGGCCGTGGTGTGCTGCTTCTATCTGGAGGGATTGACAGTCCAGTTGCCGGATATGAAGCATTGCGCAAAGGGCTGCAACTGGATGCGATTCATTTCCACAGCTATCCGTTCACAAGTGAACGGGCGCAGCGGAAGGTGCTCGATCTTGCTCAGGTGCTTGCGAACTATGCTGGACGGATGCGCGTGCATATGGTTCCCTTTACAGATATCCAGACCCGCCTTCATCAGAGCGGACATGATAACTTGCTTATTACGTTGATGCGCCGTGCCATGCTGCGCATTTCCACACAAATTGCAGAGCAGCGCAATGCGTTGGCAATCGTAACGGGAGACAGCTTGGGTCAAGTTGCGAGCCAGACGCTTGGCAGCATGAATGTCATCGGCCGTGCGACAGATCTGCCATTGCTTCGTCCGCTTGTTACGGTGGACAAGGATAAGATCATTCGTGAAGCAGAGTATATCGGGACTTACGACTTGTCCATTCTGCCCTATGAAGATTGCTGTACCCTATTCATTCCGAAATCACCGGCGACGAATCCGAATTTGAATATCGTTGAGCATGCGGAACGTTCTATCCCTGAGCTGGATGATCTCATCAGAGCTGCTGTGGAAAACACGGAAGCGATTCTGCTGAAGGCTGGTGGCACGCCGGATGATGCAATCGTGTTGTCGGGTAAGGACAAAGATAAGACATTACACACCAATGAGCCTGCTCCGGTTGTGCAGAAAGCAGATGATTCTGCTGAGCCGGCAGCGCCAGCAACTGGGGATTGGTTCTAAACAAATTGGCTTGATTCGTTCTGCACATTGGCTTGCGATTAGCGGAATAGCTTGGCCTCCTCTGTCATAGACCTAACTACAGGGGAGGGACGGGCTGTGGAATCGATATGGTTGTTAGTGGAGATTATGCTGATTAACTTGGTGCTTAGTGGAGACAATGCAGTCGTAATTGCCATGACGAGCAGACGCTTGCCTAAGCAACAACAGCAGCAAGCCATCTGGTGGGGCGCAGCAGGCGCGGTTGTCCTTCGCATTGTGCTAACTGTGGCGGCATTATGGCTAATCAACATTCCGCTCCTGAAGGCAGCGGGAGGGGTTATGTTGTTCGTGATTGCGGTTCAACTGATTGCAGAGCAGGAGCCTTCAGATACCCGAGATAACGAAGCCCACTCCTTATGGGGGGCTGTTCGAATTATTCTATTAGCCGATGTGGTCATGAGTCTCGATAATGTGCTGGCGATTGCAGCGGTAGCCAAGGGAAATCTGGCATTTGTTGCAATCGGCATAGCGCTAAGCATTCCCATTATTGTATGGGGAAGCGGGTTCATTAGCCTATGGCTTCAGAAAATGCCGCTGCTTCTGTATGCGGGTGCAGGGATACTTGGCTATACCGCGGGCGAGATGATTGCGTCTGATGAACGTTTGGCGGTATGGCTGCCTGCCATGTGGAGCAAACTTCATTACGGGTTTCCGTGGATCGCTCTCGCGCTCGTCGTGCTGCTCGGATTTATGTTTCGACGTCAGGTACGTTATTAGCTCATTTTGATCTTCTGCAATAGATAATCGGAACAGATGCTGTACCTGCCGTAGTGCGTGTCGGCAGGTTTTTTTCTAAATATGAATAGAGAGCGATTATGGAAGTCTCAGGAGGGTTTGGTAAGGGTATTGTGTTTTTTCAAGGAGCAGGTAGTAATTTTACGAACTTTCATATACACTAGAAAAAGTAAAAACGACGCGAATTGCGTCACATCGTGTCCGAATCAGAAATCTGGACATGGAGGTTGACCTATGCCTAGAAACCAACAAGTGATTGGCATTGCTATATTGGCTGCAGGCTTATTCATTTTGCTTGGGAAAATGGGAGTGTTTGCTTTCATCGGCGGTACGATGTGGCCGCTCCTCATGTTCCTTGTCGGTATTGCCTTGTATGTATTTGCACGAATGGCAATCCTGCCGCCTGTAATGATGGTTCCAGCAGGTATGCTGACGATGTATGGCATCCTGTTCATGCTAAGCCATTGGATCCATTGGAGACTGTTCGGGTATTTATGGCCGCTGCTTCTCGTTGGGATTGGCGTGGGCCTGTATGGCTACTATGCATACGATCCATACCATCCGAGAGGCGCATGGCAAGGCGCGCTGCTGTTCGGTGGGGTCGGTATATCCATGCTGATCTTGATGCTCGTATTTGCAATTGGTACGTATATGATTGCCGTTGCACTCATACTTGCCGGAGCAGGGCTTGCATTTGGCGGACTCAGAAATCGATTCCGTTAATGGAAGCACTAGCTGGCGAACATGTAAGCGTAAAGTTCTGAAGTGTCCGTGCTACATGCTTCAGAATGACCTATCGTAGGAATAGATGCCGCCCTCCATGGCGGCTTTATTCGTGGTTAGCTTGATTTGGATTTTTGGTATGATTCCACACCCAGAAAGGAAAGATTTTACGATGCAAGACAGAAGCTTACTTCGCAATATCGCAATTATCGCACACGTTGACCATGGCAAAACGACTTTGGTTGACAAACTGCTTCAACAATCCGGTACATTCCGTGAGCATGAAGCTATTCAAGAACGCGCAATGGACTCCAATGACTTGGAGCGTGAACGCGGAATTACGATCCTGGCTAAAAATACAGCCATTACGTACAAAGATAATTTGATTAACATTGTAGATACACCAGGCCACGCTGACTTCGGCGGCGAGGTTGAACGCATAATGAAAATGGTTGACGGCGTATTGCTCGTCGTGGATGCTTTTGAAGGCTGTATGCCGCAAACGAAGTTCGTACTTCGCAAAGCGCTTGAGAGCCAATTGACGCCAATTGTTGTTGTAAACAAAATTGACCGTCCGAATGCTCGTCCAGAAGAGGTTATCGACGAAGTGCTTGAGCTGTTCATCGAGCTTGAAGCGAATGATGAGCAATTGGACTTCCCAGTTGTATATGCATCTGCGCTTAACGGTACATCGAGCATGGAATCCGATCCTGCGAAGCAGGAAGAGAACATGCAGGCGTTGTATGAGACGATCATCTCCCACATCCCTGCACCAACTGAAAATCCAGAAGAGCCATTGCAATTCCTCGTTACTTTGCTCGATTACAACGAGTACATGGGACGTATTGCGATTGGTCGCGTGAACCGTGGTACGATCCGTCAAGGTCAATCTGTAGCGGTTATTAACCGTGAAGGGAAGACGAAGCAGGCACGTATCGAGAAGCTGTTCGGTTTCCAAGGGTTGAAGCGTGTTGAGCAAGAAGAAGCTGGAGCGGGCGATATCATTGCCATTGCCGGCATTAAGGATATTAACATTGGTGAGACGATTGCAGATCCAGCGAATCCAGAAGCACTTCCGGTTCTTCATATTGATGAGCCTACTCTGCAAATGACGTTCCTCGTGAACAACAGCCCATTTGCAGGGCGTGAAGGTAAATGGGTTACATCACGTAAGCTGCGTGATCGCTTGATGAAGGAACTGGAGACAGATGTCAGTCTTCGTGTTGAAGAAACCGAGAGCCCTGATGCATTTATCGTATCGGGTCGTGGTGAATTGCATTTGAGTATTTTGATTGAGAACATGCGCCGTGAAGGATACGAGCTGCAAGTTTCGAAACCAGAAGTTATCATCAAGGTTGTGGATGGTAAGAAGACGGAGCCGATTGAGCGCTTGCTTATCGACATCCCAGAAGAAGCTACAGGTCCGGTAATGGAAAGCTTGGGAACGAGAAAAGCAGAAATGGTCAACATGATTAACCATGGCAATGGCCAAGTGCGTTTGGAGTTCTTGATCCCTGCTCGTGGTCTTATCGGCTACAGCACGTACTTCTTGACGCTGACACGCGGATACGGCATCATGAACCACGCGTTTGACAGCTATGGCCCATATGCAGGCGGTCAAGTTGGCGGACGTCACCAAGGCGTTCTCGTATCGACAGAAACAGGATCCTCCACACTGTACGGCATTATGTCCGTTGAAGATCGCGGTACGTTGTTCGTAAACCCAGGTACGGAAATTTACGAAGGTATGATCGTGGGTGAGCACAACCGCGACAATGATATCGTCGTAAATATTTGTAAAGAGAAGGCGTTGACGAACGTTCGCTCCGCAACGAAGGACGATACTGTCAAGATGAAAACTCCTGTTCTATTCTCTTTGGAACAAGCTTTAGAGTATTGTAATGATGACGAATATTGCGAAATTACACCGTCTTCTGTACGGTTGCGCAAAAAAATATTGAACAAAAGCGAGCGTGAACGCGCAGAAAAGACGCGCAAAGTATCCGAATCCCATGTATAATGGGATTTGGACAACTTTGGCAAAGGAGTGAGCGTTTACGATGCAGGAATGGTTGGCTTCCCATCCCTTTGTAAGTTATGCGCTTATTTATCTGTTAATCGTGTATGTGTTC
>NZ_JMDX01000099.1:0-20820 GCF_000935845.1 Paenibacillus sp. E194 | reverse complement strand
GTGTGCCTTGCTTATGCGGGAGGCTTGCTTGCCATTATACAATTTGTACTAAATACATGGGTGACAACATGGAATCCAGATGGCTGGCTAGGGGGTACGGTTGCTTCAGTGCGTGGGATGGACGCTGCTGGGTTGCTGGTGCTTGTCGCACTTCTGCATGCGGCTGAAGCTGTCCTTATTCGCAAGCAGGCAGCGCGTATGGCTGGGCCGATGTTCATGGAGAGCAAGCGTGGACGCGTCGTCGGTGCCTATCGCATGCAGAGCATGTGGCCAGTTCCGCTTCTTCTACTCTTTCCAGCGGGTGAGGGAGCAGCTTTACCTTGGACGCCGTTGTTCGGTGGAGAACTGTGGCAGCATGGTTGGTCACTCATTGCGTTTCCGATCGTGATTGGCTTCTCCGAGCTGACGTTTACGAAGCTTCCACAGCAGAAAGCAGCGCTAAGCAGTACGCGTTTGTTCGCGTATGCGTCATTGCTGCTTGCGATTTCATTAGCTGCTGCTTGGTGGGTGCCGCTTGTGCCTGTGGCCGCAATTGCAGCGATCGGCATGCATGAGGGCTTAATCTGGTTGAGTCGCAGAGAAGAAGCGGAACATAGTCCGGTGTTCACCCAAGATGCTGGAGGACTTCGCATTTTGGCTGTCCTGCCGAATAGTCCGGCAGCGGAGCTTGGTATTATGCAAGGTGAAGTGATTGTAAAGGTGAACGGTGTAAAGGTAAGGACGAAGGAGGAGCTGCATCAGGCACTCCGTATGAATTCTGCGTTCTGTAAGCTGGAAGTGAACAACTTATCAGGTGAGGTTCGTTTCTTGCAACGGGCTATTTATGCTGGTGATCACCATCAGTTGGGCGTATTGCTTGCTCCTGATGATCGGGTTGAATATGTAGCAGTTACACGGGCTCCGTCCTTATTTTCATACTTGTTAGTGCCTTGGACTCGTTCCAAGCGTGGAGCGAAGCGTAAGCTGCGCGAGCAAGCAGAGAGCGATGTGCAGTCTGCAGACAACATGGGTGAGGCTGCGAAGACGTCGAATGCATCAATGCCTGCAGATGTGGATAATCGGGCATAGTAAAGATAATAATTTTCGGGAATCTAATCTACTCAATTGTTCTTGGGGATATACAGCGAACTGAGTGGGATTTGTACACGAGAATCGAGATTAAGCATATAACAAAAAGGGATTAATCAGACTCTGATTAATCCCTTTTTTTTGAACTCATATATCTAATCTTTGTGGATTGTGGATAATAGGATTGAAATATATGATTTTGTCGACAAGTTGTTAACATTCTGTAGATAAGTCGGTGAATAACGTGGATAAGTACTGTTTATCCTGTGAATAACTGTTGGATAACCATAGCTTGAGTCGGCTGCCGAACATTTATTGCACCATTTTGCGCAGAACAATGATTTCTACGCGTCGATTTTGTTGACGATGTTGTTCTGTGTCGTTATCCACAAGTGGACGAGTTTCGCCATAGCCAGCAATTTGGAATTGTGCGGCATCGAGCTTGTTATCATCTACGAAGTAACGAAGAACGGATAGGGCTCGTGCAGCGGATAGCTCCCAGTTATCCTTATAGCGGCCGCCTTGGGCGAACGGTAAGTTGTCCGTATGTCCCTCAATGCTGATGGATGTACTCAGCTTCGGAAGTAAGGTGGCAAGCTTCTTCAGTGGAGGGAATGCATTTTCCTTCAATTCTGCACGACTCAAATCGAACAGCAGTCGATCGCTCATTCGGATGGCGATTCCTTTTGGCGTATCAGATACGGTAATTTGGCTGCCTAGTTTGTTCTCATCGATATATTGTTGGATGACACCCATGAAGTTTTTCAGCTCCGCCTCTTGCTTGCGGAAGGCCAGATCCTTGTTCGTAATTGTACCTATTGCAACGGCTTTTTCTTCTTTGTCCTTGCCGTCGGTGCCGTCTTGCTTGGTTTGTTTGTCACCTGTTTGTCCTGGCTTCGCATAGGACCCATCCAGAATAGTGGAGCCCTTTAAGGACGTATCCGTATTGCGGAAGGATACCTGCAGCGTTTCAGACAGAGACTCATATTTATCCACATCAATCTTACTCATGGCATACATGACGACGAAGAAGATCATGAGCAGGGTAATGAGATCCGCGTACGTAATGAGCCAGCGCTCGTGATTCTCAGCGCGTGCTCCTGATTTTCTATTTCTGCGTCTCATGAATCATCCCCCGCTTTGCTTCTGGAACCAACTTGAGCGGTTCGAAGGAGTCTTCGGCGAGCAGGAATGAGCCGAGTTTTTTACGAATAATTTGCGGGTTCTCGCCGGCTTGTACCGCTAAGATTCCGTATTCGATCATTTCCATGACACGTAATTCTTCCATGCTGCGCGCTTTAATTTTACTTCCAATCGGCAAGTAAATGATATTCGCGGTTGCAACTCCGTATAGGGTGGCTGTGAAGGCAACGGCAATTGATGGTCCGAGCGAAGCCGGATCTGACAAATTGCCGAGGACGTGAATTAGACCCATAACGGTACCGATAATCCCCATTGTTGGCGCATAACCGCCAGCTGCTTCGAATATTTTTGCATAGCCTTCATGCTTTTCTTCGATGGCATCCATCTCCAGCTCCATCATCTGTTTCACGAGCTCGGGATCAGTTCCGTCTACAATCATCATGATGCCATCACGCAAATATCCGTTCTCATGAGTGTGGGCCTGATTCTCTAGGGCGAGGACACCCTCTCTGCGAGCGACAGTACTCATGGCGACGATGTCGTCGATTAATTGCTGTGCATTTGTTGATTTGCGGCCGAATGCCATCTTAAGTGCGTTCGGGATACTGCGCAGCCGACTGCCTGGGAAGCTGATGACGACAGCGGCAATCGTTCCGCCGAAGACGATGAGTGCAGCTGTTTTCTCCCATAGGCCACCCATCTGTCCACCTTCCCACAGGAAGCCACCGATGAGTGCAGCTAAGCCGGCAAGAATGCCAATTACAGTTGTTTTGTCCATAAATAATCCTCTCTCCCGTTCAGTGTTTCCCATTTGCATCCAATCGATGAAAAGAGTATAATGGAAAAGGGAACAAACATTCTTATTTTCCATATGTAAAGATGATGTCCGCCTCATGCGGGATCCTTCTTTGCAACGATTTCAGCATCCATACTATATCATGGCAACAGACCTGAGCGAACCCATTCTTCCGCCATGCTGTACCTGATATGTTTATCGGGTGGAAATTGGGTAAAGTTTAGGGGGAGAGGGCGCTTGCGGGGCTGTACCAAAGTTTTGAGTCAAGAGTCCTAGAGTGTCCCAGAACGGGCGCTTTTTGCGCGAATAAGCAGGATGAAATGCCTATAAACAGAAAATGAGGCAGGAATTTATTTTCATTACAGAAGCGTTTTGCTGTACGGGTCGGAGTACGGCTGCTTGATGCAGTTCCGAGCTCTGGACAGATACAGTTCATCATATAAGATATACATGATATTAAGTAGAAAGTGGTGAGGTTGTGACGGACTTTGAAAGGGAAGACAGACCTTTTGAGCTAGTATCCGAATTCTCTCCTCAAGGGGATCAGCCTAAGGCGATTGAACAATTGGTTGAAGGCATCAATCAAGGGAAACGGTATCAGACGCTGCTCGGAGCGACAGGAACAGGGAAGACCTTCACAATCGCCCAGACAATTGCTCGGTTGAATCGTCCTACACTAATTATTGCACACAATAAGACACTCGCTGCACAACTATGCAGTGAATTCAAGGAGTTCTTCCCGAACAATGCTGTGTCTTATTTCGTCAGCTACTACGATTACTATCAGCCTGAAGCCTATATTCCTTCTTCTGATACGTACATTGAGAAGGATTCTAGTATCAATGAAGAGATCGACAAACTTCGTCACTCAGCTACCAGTTCCTTGTTCGAACGCCGTGATGTTATTATTGTAGCGAGTGTATCGTGTATCTATGGTCTAGGCTCCCCGATGGAATACGGAAACCTTGTATTGTCGCTTCGGGTGGGGATGGAGAAGCCACGGAACGTGATTCTTAGCAAACTAGTCGATATTCAGTACCAACGCAATGATATGAACTTCACACGCGGCACGTTCCGGGTGCGGGGCGATGTAGTTGAAATCTTCCCTGCCTCGAACGGTGAGAACGCAGTTCGTGTGGAGCTGTTCGGTGATGAGATTGAGCGAATTACTGAAATAGATGTGCTGACTGGTGAAATTATTGGTGAACGAGAACATATCGCAATCTTTCCGGCGTCTCACTTCGTAACACGAGAAGAGACAATGAAGGTGGCTCTCGTCAATATAGAGCGTGAATTGGAAGAACGGTTAGAAGAACTGCGCAGTATGGGCAAGCTGTTAGAAGCACAGCGTTTGGAGCAGCGTACTCGCTATGATATCGAAATGATGCAGGAGATGGGCTTCTGTTCGGGGATCGAGAACTACTCCGGACCGCTCACATTCCGCGAACGGGGTGCAACGCCGTATACATTGCTTGACTATTTCCCTGACGACTTCCTTGTCGTGGTCGATGAGTCTCATGTTTCTCTCCCACAGGTACGTGCGATGTACAACGGTGACAGAGCGCGGAAGGAAGTGCTTGTTGATCATGGATTCCGCTTGCCGTCGGCGATGGATAATCGACCGCTCAAGTTTGAGGAATTCGAGCAGAAGGTAGGTCAGGCTGTATTCGTATCAGCGACACCGGGGCCGTTCGAGCTCGAGCATTGTCCGAAGATGGTAGAGCAAATTATTCGTCCGACAGGGCTTCTGGATCCGATTATTGAAGTACGGCCTACGAAGGGACAAATTGACGACTTAATTGAAGAAATTCGTATTCGCTTGGATAAGGACGAGCGTGTCCTTGTGACGACATTAACGAAGAAGATGTCTGAGGACTTAACGGATTATTTGAAGGAAATTGGCATTAAGGTTCGCTACTTGCATTCTGATATTAAAACCTTGGAACGGATGATGCTGCTGCGTGATTTGCGGCTAGGCGTGTACGATGTGCTTATCGGCATCAACTTGCTGCGTGAAGGGCTCGACTTGCCGGAAGTATCGCTGGTTGCGATTTTGGATGCAGATAAAGAAGGCTTCCTTCGCGCAGAACGCTCCCTCATTCAGACGATTGGGCGTGCGGCGCGGAATGCATCGGGACGCGTCATCATGTACGGGGATAAAATGACGGATTCGATGAATAAAGCCATCACGGAAACAGAACGGCGCCGCAAGATTCAGATCGCATTCAATGAGGAACATGGCATTACGCCACAGACAATCCGCAAGAAAGTGCGCGATGTGATCGAGGCGACGAAGACAGCGGAGTCGAAGGAAGGGTACGATATCAGCAAGTCCGTCGAGAAGATGTCAAAGAAGGATCGTCATTCGGTCATTCAGCGATTGGAAGCGGAAATGAAAGATGCCGCGAAGAACCTCCAATTCGAACGAGCAGCCGAACTGCGTGATGCTTTGTTGGAATTGAAGGCGATGGACTAACATAGAGCAGTAATTTTAGGTGCCGTACGTGGTTCGAGTGAACCTGAACGACCAGGAGGGGTAATCCATTGGCTAGTGAACATATTGTGATTAAAGGGGCGCGTGCCCACAACTTGAAAAATATCGATGTGACGATCCCGCGCGACAAGTTCGTTGTACTTACGGGTCTTAGCGGCTCGGGCAAATCGTCATTAGCCTTCGACACGATTTATGCCGAAGGGCAGCGCCGGTATGTGGAGTCCCTATCCGCTTATGCGCGTCAATTTCTCGGGCAAATGGAGAAGCCGGACGTCGATTCCATCGACGGGCTGTCTCCAGCCATCTCAATCGATCAGAAGACGACAAGCCGCAATCCGCGTTCAACGGTGGGTACGGTTACGGAAATCTACGACTATTTGCGACTATTGTTCGCACGTGTCGGCCATCCACATTGTCCAGAGCACGGAATAGAGATTACGTCGCAAACCGTGGAACAGATGGTGGATCGTATCATGTCGTACCCAGAACGTACGAAACTGCAATTGCTAGCCCCGGTCATTTCTGGACGTAAAGGAGAGCATAAGACGGTATTTGCAGATATTCAAAAGCAAGGCTTCGTGCGGGTTCGTGTGGATGGAGAATTGCGTGATGTGTCCGATACGATTGAGCTGGAGAAGAATCGCAAGCACAATATCGAGGTTGTTGTAGACCGAATTGTCGTGAAGGAAGATGTGCAATCACGTCTTGCCGATTCGATTGAGACAGCGTTGAAGCTGTCAGACGGCAAGCTGATTGTGGATATTATCGGCGAGGAAGAGTTGGTGTTCAGCTCCAATCTGGCTTGTCCAGAATGCGGCTTCAGTATCGATGAGCTTGCTCCCCGCATGTTCTCCTTCAATAGTCCATTTGGTGCTTGTCCGGAATGTGATGGACTCGGTATGAAGATGATTGTCGATCCTGAACTGCTGGTGCCGGATCGTGAGCGCACGATTGAGGATGGCGCTTTTGAAGCATGGGCAGGCAGCACGTCGAACTACTATCCGCAGTTCTTGGCTGCGGTATGTGAGCATTATGGAATTTCTACGGATGTTCCGGTATCACAATTAGACAAGGAACAGATGTCCAAATTGATGAATGGTACGGGCGGTGAAAAGGTTCGCTTCCGATATGAGAATGATTTCGGTCATAAGAAGGAAGCCTTTGTGCCGTTTGAAGGTATCGTTCATAATCTGGAGCGCCGTTACCGTGAGACGGCATCCGAGGGTATCCGTGAATATATTGAAGGGTTCATGAGTGCGAAGCCATGTGGTTCCTGCAAAGGGCATCGTCTGCGCAAGGAAAGCCTAGCAGTTACGGTAGGCAGTGAGAACATGGCCTATGTCACCTCGCTCTCTATCGGAGAAGCGCAGCGTTTCTTTAGCGGCTTAGAGCTATCAGAGAAGGAGCAGTTGATTGCGCATCTCATTCTGAAGGAGATTAATTCACGTCTCGGCTTCCTCGTGAACGTCGGGCTTGAGTATTTGACCTTGAGCCGTGCAGCGGGAACGCTATCTGGCGGAGAGGCGCAGCGCATTCGTTTAGCGACGCAGATTGGCTCTAGCTTGATGGGGGTTCTGTACATTTTGGACGAGCCTAGTATCGGTCTGCATCAGCGAGATAATGATCGCTTAATCCAGACGCTGGAGCATATGCGCAACCTCGGGAATACGCTTATCGTCGTTGAACATGACGAGGATACGATGCTTGCAGCCGATTATATTATCGATATCGGTCCTGGCGCTGGTATCCACGGCGGTATGGTTGTAGCTGAAGGCACGCCGAAGCAGATCATGAAGGATAAGAACTCACTTACCGGGGCTTATTTGAGCGGTCGCAAGTTTATTCCCGTACCTGAGGAACGCCGTAAGACGGATGGACGCTGGCTGGAGGTTCGTGGTGCGAAGGAGAACAATTTGCGAGGCGTTCATGCGAAGATTCCACTGGGCGTCTTCACCGCAGTAACCGGCGTATCTGGCTCAGGCAAGTCGACACTCGTCAACGAGATCTTGTACAAAACGCTGGCACGAGATTTGAACAAGGCGAAGGTGCGCCCCGGTGAGCACAAGGAAATTCGAGGACTTGAGCATATCGATAAAGTCATTGATATCGATCAATCCCCAATTGGGCGGACGCCACGTTCGAATCCAGCCACGTATACAGGGGTATTCGATGATATCCGTGACCTGTTCTCTTCAACGAACGAAGCGAAGATCCGCGGCTACAAGAAGGGGCGCTTCAGCTTCAACGTAAAGGGCGGACGCTGTGAAGCATGTCGTGGAGACGGGATTATTAAGATTGAGATGCACTTCCTGCCTGACGTGTATGTACCTTGTGAGGTATGTAAGGGCAAGCGCTACAATCGTGAGACGCTGGAAGTGAAATATAAAGGGAAAAACATCGCGGATGTGCTGGCAATGACGATCGAGGATGCAGTGGAGTTCTTCCAGAACGTTCCTCGTATCCATCGCAAGATTCAGACATTGCTTGATGTGGGCCTTGGCTACATGAAGCTCGGGCAGCCTGCGACAACATTGTCTGGCGGAGAGGCGCAGCGCGTGAAGCTGGCAGCTGAGCTTTATCGCCGCAGCACAGGCAAGACGATTTACATTCTGGATGAGCCGACTACAGGTCTCCACGTTGCGGATATTGATCGCTTGCTACATGTGCTGCACCGACTTGTCGATTCCGGTGAATCGGTGCTCGTTATCGAGCACAATCTAGATGTCATTAAGACAGCAGACTATATTATTGACTTGGGTCCAGAAGGCGGCAGCGGAGGCGGAACAATCGTTGCGCACGGAACGCCGGAGCAAGTCGTAACGGTACCTGCGTCTTATACAGGCAAGTACTTGAAGCCGATCTTGGAGCGCGATGCAGAGCGTACGAAGCAATTAGCGAAGAAGGATCGGGAAGCACAACAAGTGTAGAATCAGCATCGTTTCATTGATGTACGATACAGGCACGGTACGGCTTTTAACAGCTGGCCGTGCCTTTTTGTGCAGTTTGTTTTTTGAATGTGTTATTAAATGTGTTTTGGATGTGTGCCAACTGGAATTGCCATTTAACATCCCGATCCCATATGGCAGAAATGTTGAAGCAGTTAGGGAACGCAGCAGGAGACCGAGCTATGTGTGCCGAATAGGTAGGGCAACGATAATGATTCGCAGAGGATGGTGCAGATGGTACAGCTTCAAGTAGGTTCTTGCAGCACGAAGGTGCGTGGTATTTTGTTCGACAAGGATGGAACGCTGTTGCAGTTCATTAGCCTGTGGGGCTGGTGGGCGGAGACGGTAATGAAGAGATTGGAACAGGAGCTTAAGCAAGAGGGCGGCTCTTTGCCGGAAGATCCGGGATATATTTTAGGCGTTCACATCGAGCCGGATGGAACGATACGTTCGCATGATCGGCAAGGGCCACTGGCGATGGGTTCTCCGACGCAGATGATTTCGATCGCGACTTATTTGCTCTATAAAGAAGGAGTGCCGTGGAACCGTGCGGTGCAGCGGGTAACAGCGGTGTTTGAGCAGGCGAATGAGCAATTGCTAGAGCATGCTAATATTATTCCGGTAACAGGCGTTGTACCGTTTCTGGAACTCTGCCGTCAGCATGGGCTTAAGATGGCGGTTGTAACAGCAGATGATAAGGGGCCATCTGAGCAGCATTTGGAGAAGATGGGAATCCGCCATTATTTCGATGCGGTCGTTGGCGATGATTGTGTAGCTCAAGGGAAGCCTTATCCGGACATGGTGGAGCTGGCCTGCCGAGAGATCGGTCTGGAACCACATGAGATAGCTGTGATCGGCGATTCGGTTGGGGATATGGAAATGGGACACGCTGCTGGCTCAAGTCTTCAAATCTTCATTGATGAGGCGAATCAATTCGAGACAGCTCCTGAATCCGCAGATGTAATGATTCGTTCTTACGAGGAGATTCAACTGAAGGACGAGTAAGAGGCATAAGGCAACTTACATCACATGTTAGGCTGAATCATGTTACGCAAGTAATGTTAGGAGTAATGGTAGGCAAGTCATGTTTAGCTAAGGCGATTAATCGTACGAAGGCTGCAGTATAATAATTGCAGAGTATGGTGCATGCTGGACGAAGACAAGTAATAATGCAGAACTTTACTCAATAAATCATATGCTGTGAAATGAAGAGACCAACCAGAGCGCTCAGCTAAGGTTGGTCTCTTGTGCATAACAGGGGATGCTGGTACGAGGATATATTCACTCTCTCATTCGGCTTAGCCAATAGGAGCAGCTAGAATCTCGGTCAGGCGCTGCTGGAACGCGTCTGCACCGACACGGAGGAAGAAACTATGGAATGTCTCATTCGCTTTGCGCTCCTCTTTATAGAGGCGAAGGAGCTGTTCTAAGACGTATGGGACATCGTCGCCCTTAACGCGCCCTTTCAACGTTGTGTTAAAACGGGCATTCGGGCCAAGTATGCCGCCGACTGCGATATCGAAAGCATCGACCATGCCTTGCTCCGTCTTCACGAGAGAGCCTTGTAAGCCGATGTCAGCGACATGCTTCTGACCGCAGGCGTTTGGACAGCCAATGAAGTGAATGCGAATTTGTTCATCCAGATCGGTGATATGCTCATCCAAATAGTCAGCTACGCGTCTCGCACGTTCCTTCGTTTCTACGATCGCTAGGTTGCAGAATTCGTTGCCTGTGCATGATACCGTCCGGCTCATGAATGGCTTAGGATGTGGCGTAATGCGCTGCAGTACGGGTAGAGCAAGAACCTCATCAATGTGATATTCAGGTATGCCAGTTAGAACAATGTTCTGGGACATCGTTGTCCGCAGTAATCCGTCACCGTATTGTTCAGCTGCGTCAGCCAGCTGGCGGAACTCGTGGCTATCTAACCGGCCGATTGGCACGTTGAGTCCAATATAGAAGAGGCCGTTCTGTTTCTGCGGATGTACGCCGTCGAAGTAAGCTGCTTGCCAGCCGACGGTTTTATCCTCACCACGAGTAGGAAACTTGCCAATAAGCTCCTCCAAGTGATTCTGGAAAGTCTCTACACCCCAAGCCGCGATAAGGAACTTCAGACGGGCATGATGGCGCTTCTCACGGAATCCGTTGTCACGGAATAGTGTCGTTACGCCGATGGCGACCTTGAGCACTTCCTCAGGGCGTATGAACATATCAAGCTTTTGCGCCAAGTGCGGCTTGGCGGACAATCCACCTCCGACATGGGCGTGGAAGCCAATCACTTCTTCGTCATCAAGGATTTTTACGGCAGGGGTGAAGGCTAAGTCATTTATTTCAGCATGCGCATTGTTATAGATGTTGGCGGAAATCGACATTTTGTATTTGCGCGGCAAGTTGGAAAAGTCTCGATTCAAGAGGAAAAAATCATTTACTTCATTTACGAGATCGGTTGTATCCATTAATTCATTGGGATCAATGCCAGCAAGCGGGTTGCCGACAATCGTTCGCGGGCAGTCGCCGCAAGCCTCATAAGAATAGAGTCCAACCTGTTCAAGGCGATTGAAGATATCGGGGAAGTCCTCGACTCTCAGCCAGTGGTACTGAATCGCTTGGCGTGTCGTTACGTCCATCAGGCTTCGGCCGTACAGCTCAGCGATATCGGCTAGGGTCCGAGCTTGCGCGGCGGACATAATGCCGGAATTGATGCGGATGCGCATCATGAAATGTCCGTCCTTCGGTTTCTGCTCATAGACACCGGCCCACTTGAAACGACCTTTGTCATCTTCGGGGATGGATTCATAGCCTTGCTGCGCATACGTCTCGATAATATCGCGAATGACATCAAGACCGTCCTTCTCCATTTTGACAAACTCAAA
The DNA here is from genome assembly GCF_000935845.1 of Paenibacillus sp. E194. Taxonomy (NCBI): domain Bacteria; kingdom Bacillati; phylum Bacillota; class Bacilli; order Caryophanales; family Paenibacillaceae; genus Paenibacillus; species Paenibacillus sp. E194. The sequence continues at coordinate 9,501 of NZ_JMDX01000099.1, read as the reverse complement.
CTTATTCAACTTCGCAGGGTCTTGCATCCAAATTGGATCATAAGCCATTGGTAGGTCCCTCACTTCCTTTAACTTGTTTATTCCGATATAAATAGTATGTTTTATAGGTGAAGTAATCGTAACATATTTCCAGCAAGGCGACAATGCATGGAGAAGACAAGTGCTATTACAATTTCTAATGAATGCATTCAATTTCTCTTATGAATGGCAAAGGGAGAAATAAGCGAAGTAAAGAAAAAAGCACAGGTATGGATGATGTGACGAAAACATGTCCATCTGATCTCTCATTCAATGACATCTATCATCCGAGATTTCAGTGACAAGGGATAAAACATGAAATATTGGTGACAATCTTGTTAAATATGAAAAATTTGCCTTGATTCTTTTGCTGGGTAAATATAACATAGATGCATATGAGTATAATGCACGTGTAGAGGGAGGTCACACCATGTTTTTGGCCGAAGCAGCACAACAGAGCGAAAGCACCTATCAGCATTTTGATTTATTTATGATTGCGTTTACTTTACTCTTGATCTGGGCAGTTCTACGCCAAGTCAAGCAGCGTCCTCGCAACCTATTTGCGCTCGGCTTCGCCGTTGTGAGCTTGCTTGTCTTTTTATACGCGGATTGGGTAATGGTGCAAGGTTGGTAATCGCCATCAGACCTTTAAACAATTGATTTTCACATAACACAGAAGGCGATACATACATGTCCTACAGACAGACTCCTTGGTGGATATCATCAAGGAGTCTTTTTTTCTTGCATATGATCTGAGGTTAGAGGAGAATGGAAGCATAGATTGGAATGCCCTGATTTCATAGGGGGCAAGAGGAGGAGCAACCGGATGGTTGGGCAAGGGAAGAGAATACATACAAGTCATGCATCAGAAGTGAAGTTATCTAGAAGAATGGGAAGAAACAGAGTTGCGCTTTTTATCGTTTCCTTGCTTGTTGGAGCATCTATTCTGCCAACTGCGGCAGGTGCTGAGGCATCATTTCGAGCCGTAAAGGTGAAGGACAAGGTATATGTGGAAGCGGAGGCGCTTGAGAAGGTAGCCGGCGGCAAAGGTACATATGATAGCAAGTCGAATACATATCAGTACAAGCCTAATGATATTCCTACTATTGTGGAAAAGGTAAGCCCATCCGTTGTATCGATCATTGGCCGTCAGATCGATGCGGAAGATGATTCAGACAACTGGCTGTCTCACGGAACGGGAGTCGTTGTGCGCAAGGATGGATGGATTGTTACGAATGCGCATGTCATTTTGGCCCTGCAGAAGCCAGTAGTCGTAACGCCAGAAGGGAAATCCTATCCGGTCAGCAAATGGTTCGCCGATGAGGAAAGTGATATTGCCCTGATTAAAATCAATGCACAAAACATGAAGCCTGCCACATTTGTGCGTCCGAACCCAACACTTAAGGTGGGCGAAGGGGTCGTTGCACTTGGAACACCGGTGTCATTTACCCTGCGTAATTCTGCGACTTTCGGGATTATTAGCGGTATCGATAGAGCTGTTGATTCAAGTTACAAGCTGATTCAGACGGATGCGGCTATTAACCCAGGCAATAGTGGGGGGCCACTTGTGAATATGCATGGTGAAGTGATTGGCATCAATACGTTGAAGTTCGCTGCTGTAGGGATTGAGAACATGGGATTTGCGATACCGTCTGACACGGTAAACTTGATTGTGCAGCACTTTTTCAAATATAGCAAGGTGAAGCGGGCCTCGATTGGCGTTGAACTGGAAGAGAGCTGGGCTGCGTATGTGGGATTGCCGACAGATGTTCCGATCAAGGTTACGAACGTTGTAAGCGCCCAGGCGAAGAAGGCAGGCATAACGGAAGGCGATGTGCTGTATGCCATTAATGGTAAGCCGGTGAAGACCCTTGTCGATGTGCATGAGGCACTGAAGTCATTTTTGCCAGGGCAGCAAGTAAAGCTGACGATGCAGTCGAAGGGGAATCTTGTTGCGAAGATGGTAGTGCTGAGTGAAGCAGTAAAGCCTGCTGTTAAGGATAAGTCAGTAGACGCTGATAAGTAACGTAGAAGTAGAAGTAGAAGTAGAAGTAGAAGTAGAAGTAGAAGTAGAAGTAGAAGTGCATGAAAACTGAAGGGTATATTTCATAGATGAAGAGCTAAGGGGAGAGTGCTTCATATGGGGAAAACGATTCGACATCCGTTCTCGAGCCATCATTGGCGGAAGAGTGTGGCGATTATGACAATAGCAGCCGTTGTTTCAGGTACGGCAGCTTGGAATGTGTCTCCGTCTCCGATTGCGGCAGCAACTGCCGCGGCTGGGCAGCAGGAGATGCTCCGATTGAAAGTGGGCAGTACAAGTGCGACATGGAATGGTGAGAAGTTAGCGATTGTGAAGCCATATGTTCGTCAAGGAACAACGATGGTGCCGCTTAGTATCTTCACGAATGTGTTCGATGCGGCCTTGAAGTGGGAGAAGGATAATGCAGTGATATTGGAAAGCGACGCTGTCTCCATTCGGATGCGAATCGGACAGAAGCAGGCGATGCTGAACGGCAAGCTTGTCACACTGGCAGTAGCCCCAGAAATGACTGGCGGTACTGCGATGGTGCCGTTGAAGCAGGTGGCACAAGCTTTTGGTGCAACTTATTCGGTGGATAAGGATAAATCAATTCTATTGCGCTGGAAACAGGCAGGATTTCTTGCAGGTGCCGCTGTAGATGTGAGTGCAAAGGCAGAGCGTGTCGGAGATTCTTACTATCAATGGAATATGGTTCTCCCTAAGGACTGGACGCATGAAAGCTTATCCCCTGAGGAGTTCGCTGTTATGTTTGCGGATCCAACAGAACATGTCTATGTAACGATCAATGCGTTGGATTGGGAATCAAAGCCGCTTGAACATTGGGCAGATACGTTCAAGGGGCAAGCGTCGGAACAGCAATTAATGGAGTATCTACAGACGGAAGAGTTAGACGATGAGTCTGAAATGTATGAATCAAGCACGGGTAAGGTCGATGGGATTGCCTATGCACAATCTGTCTTTATCAATGAAGAGGATATGTACTTAGCGCGTGTGTTCAGCTCCAACGGCAAGCGATACATCGTCCGTATATTTGATGCAAATGCGCAGCGACCGAAGCAGATGCTGCAGTACGTTCCGCTCATAAATACGTTCCGTCCGAGCTTCTCTGCTGGTGCAGCAACTAATATCAGCTCGGTGAAGGATGGCTACCGCAATACGGAGTTGTGGGGCAAAGGGCTGACAATGGATTTGCCGGTAGAGTGGGCATCGTCTGATACATATACCCAATCGTATGGGTCGAAAAATTGGGAGCAGTCTGTCAATTACAATATTGCCACTGCTGCACCTGGTTTGACGATCGACCAATATGCGCAAAACCATTTATCTTATATGAAAAAGACCACCAAGTCTGAGTATTTGCAGGTCGATCCTGTGCAGGACGTAAAACTTGCAGATGGGAAGATGGCAAAATCCATTAAAGTAAAAAGCCGCGTCGACGAGAAGAACTGGAAGGTGAGCATGCATTTGCTCGTTGTCGATCAAGGCGTGCAATACTTGATGATCTATCATTGCCCAGACACTTCAGAGGGTGTTTCTCTTGGAAACCGCTTGTTTTCCTCCGTGAAGGTTGATGGAAGTGTAAAGAAAGATCTTGAAAGTCCCGAAGACTTCCCGAAAGGGGAAGACTGGTACAAGGACTGGTCTGTCAGCTCGCCTCGTAAAGCTCCGAATTATGGATTTACATTGCAGGTACCGGATTGGTGGACGAGCGGGTTCTATGCTTGGGGAGAAGAGAATTATGATGTGGAATTGGAAGAAGGCATGATTGCTTATTATTCGCGGCCGGATAGTGATTTTTCCGTATATGTCGATCAAGTGCGAACAGTAGAAGAGGCGCTTGCAAGATGGGAAGATTACTATAAAGGGGAAGGCGACACCAAGGTTGAGATCGTGAAACAAGAGAAGACGACGGTTCAGGGCAATAAAGCTTATGCGGTCGAGATGAAAGTATTCAGCGAGGCCGGTCAATTGAGCTTCACTGTGAATCTGCTGTTGATTGCGCGTGAAGGCAAAGTGTTCTCACTCGTGTACTCCGTGGATGATACGGCTCGAACGCCAGAACTGCTTGACTCTTTCAAGCGTACGATGGAATCCTTTCAATTTACGGAGCAAGTGACGAATAAGAAGTCATGATGTAGACAGCATCCTAGCCAATCTATGGCGGGATGCTTTTCTTTTTCTCTTGTGAGCAGGCTAGTTATAGTTACAGGTGGAAATGTCCTTACGCGACTCTGTCGCGGGCAAGCTTACGGGGGAGGTATCGGCATAGTGAGAAGGAAGTTCTAGCCTATGCTGGAGTTTCGGCGTAAAGATCGCTATACTAATTGAAGCATATTTAAATAAGTAGATAGAGATGACCGCATCATGCGGCAATGGATAAATTAGCTTGGAGGATGAGCATGTCGACAATGAAGCAAGGGATACAGCGTGGAGATATTGAGCTGCTGGCGCCGGCTGGCGATTGGGATTGCATGCGTGCCGCAGTTGCAAACGGCGCGGACGCGATCTTTTTCGGAGTAGAGAAGTTCAATGCACGTGCGCGTGCGAACAATTTCCGGATGGATGATTTGCCGGACATAATGGCGTTTTTGCATAGTTATGGGGTTAAAGGATTTCTGACGTTTAATATATTGGTGTTTGAAAATGAGCTTGAGGATGCAAAGGGGCTTATCGAGGCTTGTATCGATGCAGGTGTAGACGCGGTTATCGTACAGGACTTAGGCTTGGTGAAAATGATTCGCGAAATTTCGCCTGACTTCCCGATTCATGGCTCAACGCAAATGACGATTACGTCGCCAGAAGCGGCTGAATTTACGAAGCCGTATGGGATGGAACGTGTAGTGCTTGGCCGTGAGAACAACCTGAAGCAAATTCAGAAGATCGGCGAGAAAGCCAACGTACCGATGGAAGTGTTTGTGCATGGCGCGCTGTGTGTGTCCTACTCTGGACAATGCTTGACGTCCGAAATGTGGGGCGGCCGTTCGGCGAACCGCGGTGAATGCGCGCAGGCTTGCCGTTTGCCGTATGACATGATGGTTGACGGGGAGCATCAGCCGATGGGCGATGTGACATATTTGCTGTCGCCGAAGGATTTGGCGGCGATTGATATTGTGCCAGATTTGATTGAAGCGGGTGTCACGTCCTTCAAAATTGAAGGGCGCATGAAGCAGCCTGAATATGTGGCAAATGTGGTGAGCAAGTACCGCAAAGCGATCGACGACTATTTCGATGGCAATTGGGCAGGTCCTTCGAAGGAAGAAGTCCGTGAGCTTCAGCAAAGCTTCTCTCGTGGCTTCACGCACGGCTTCTTGAAAGGGACGAACAACAAGCAGCTCGTGGACGGAACGTTCCCGAAGAGCCGCGGTGTATATGTGGGTACGGTGCAGCAGGTGCTGCGTGACGGTGTCGTATGTAAACTGGAAGCGCCTTTGAAGCGCGGCGACGGCATTGGCTTCGATGCTGGTGATCCGACGAAGAAGGAAGAGGGCGGACGCATCTACGATTTGCGTCGTCAAGGCGTGAAGCTGGAAGGCGAAGCGGAGGAAGGCTGGATCGTGGACATCGTGCCCGGACGCAATGATGTTGACCTGCGCCGTGTTCATGTTGGGGATCGCATCTGGAAGACGAGCGACCAGGCGCTCGATAAGCGCATGCGTGCCACGTTTGAGACGGACAAGCCATACCGTGTCTTCCCTGTGCATGTGCGCGTAGAAGGTCGTGCTGGCGAGCCTCTGCGTACGTGGTGGACGGATGTGCAAAAGGGAACAGTCGTTCAAGTGGATTCGGAGCTTCCGCTTGAGGTTGCACAAAAACGACCGATGGACGAGGCACTCTTGCGTGAGCAGCTCGGGCGTCTAGGCGGTACAGTGTATCAGCTTGAGGCATTGGAATCGGCGCTTGAAGGTGATGTTATCGTTCCGATGCGCGAGTTGAATGCGATTCGCCGCCATGCCGTGGAGGAGCTTGCAGGAGAACGTCCAAAGCCGCCAGTATACGTGAAGCACGATATCGCGGCTATGGGAGATGCCGTTAAGGAGCAAACACCAGTACCGTTTGGTGGTGCTCAGTTGACAGCGATGTGCCGCAACTTGGAACAGGTACAGGCTGCCGTGAAGACAGACGTATCGTTGATCTACGCTGACTTTGAATTCATTAAGCAGTTCCCGGCTGCTATTGAAGCATGCCGCGCAGCAGGCAAGCCGATTGCACTGGTAACGCCGCGCATTCATATGCCGAACGAGAACGGATACCATCGTAACATCTTGAACCTGAAGCCAGATGCAGTGCTCGTCCGTAACACGGGTGCATTGAATTACTACCAGTTGGAGAAGGAGGAATGGGAGAGCAAGATGGCGTCATCCGGGCTGCCTAGCCAAGAGGTTATGGAGCAGGCTGCAAATGATCCGCAGCTGGCCATCTGCCCAGGCAAGCCGGAAGGCGAGCCGTTCCCGCAGTTGATTGGGGACTTCTCCTTGAACGTGGCGAACCATAAGACGGTACAGCTGTTCAAGGAAGCGGGATTGGACCGCATTACACCATCGTATGACTTGAACATTCAGCAAATGGTCGATATGCTGCGTCACGCAGATACGTCGATGCTGGAGATTGTTATTCATCAGCATTTGCCGATGTTCCATACCGAGCATTGCGTGTACTGTACATTTCTAAGCGAAGGAACAGATTACACGAACTGCGGCCGTCCGTGCGAGGAGCACCGTGTATCGCTGCGTGACCGCATCGGCATGTCCCACCCGGTTCGTGTAGACGAAGGCTGCCGTAATACCGTGTACAACGCAATTGAGCAGTCAGGCGCAGAGTACTTGGTTAACTTCCTGGAGCTTGGCGTTGGCACATACCGTGTCGAGTTCCTGGAGGAAACGCCAGAGCAAGTGCAGGAAGTTATCGACCTGTACGGCCGTGCACTTCGCGGTGAAATCAGCGGCACGGAAGTATGGCGCAAGCTGAAGGCAACGAACCAGCTTGGTGTAACGCGCGGGCAGTTGGTGAAGTAAGTAGTGGTTATTAACATGATAACGTAAAGTTACAATAATGGACTCGACCCGGATGGAATATGTAGTGAACTGCATGGAAATCTGGGTTCGGGTCTTTTTTGCACCAGAATTTTAACTTAACCGTATTTTTATTGAGTTGGACTTGCTAAAGTCTAAAGTGATAGGCAGTAAGACTTTTAGAATTATTTAATTAGATCATTGGTTTTAATTATACATTTACGTTTCTGATCTCTATGGTTTTTGATATAACTCATGTATACTAAAATAGTATGTTTATTGGATACGGTAAATATGAAATTCTATTGGAGGGTAGAAATGAAGATTAGAAAAGCAATTATCCCAGCAGCAGGATTAGGAACTCGATTCTTACCTGCAACGAAAGCAATGCCTAAGGAAATGCTTCCTATAGTTGATAAGCCTACAATACAATATATCGTCGAAGAAGCGGTAGATTCAGGTATCGAAGATATTATTATAGTAACAGGTAAGGGTAAACGGGCAATTGAAGATCATTTTGATAACTACTATGAACTCGAACATAATCTTTTAGAGAAAGATAAGCTAGCGTTGTTAGAAGAAGTAAGGAAATCTTCTGAAATGGCAAATATTCACTACATTCGCCAGAGAGAGCCACGTGGTCTTGGACATGCGATTTGGTGTGCACGGAAATTTATTGGTAATGAGCCATTTGCCGTACTACTTGGTGATGACATCGTTCAAGCGGAGAAACCTTGCTTGAAACAAATGCTAGAGGTATATGAAGAATATGAGTCTTCTGTAGTTGGTGTCCAGCCCGTTCCATGGGAGGAAGTTTCTCGTTATGGAGTTGTAGCAGGCAACAAAATCAATGAAAGAATCATGAAGGCAGAACGCCTTGTCGAAAAACCTGCTAAAGAAGTGGCTCCTTCCAATTGGGCGATAATGGGGCGCTATATATTAACTCCACGTGTCTTTGATTTACTTGAACAGCAAGAGGCTGGTGTGAACGGTGAAATTCAACTAACAGATGCTATTGCATCATTGGGAACGTTGGAATCCATCATGGCATATCATTTCGAAGGACAGCGGCATGATGTAGGTGAGAAGCTTGGCTTCATTGAGACTACATTACACTATGCTTTACAGCGTCCTGAACTAAAGGATGATCTGTTAAAGTTTATGAAACAAATGATAGATAAAAATGAGTAATAAAAAGCGACTCGATAGGGGTGAACTGTAACCCGTAAGATGGACACTTGAAAAAAGTGACCTCTTACGGGTTTTGTGTTTTAATCATACTATCGAGAATACACGGGGAATGAACACCATGAGAAAAACTAGAACAGGATTTACTGAAACGGAGATCAGGCTGTTGGAGTCCAATCCGAACGTAAGCCGCGTATCGGGGAGGAACATCTCGTATGTTCCAGCTTTTAAGCTCGCAGCAGTGCAAGCTAACCAAGCAGGAGAGCCACCAATGGAGATTTTCTTGAAAGCAGGCTTTAGTATCGAACTTATCGGTCAGAGAACACCTACAGAGAGCCTCTATCGCTGGAGGGAGACCTACGCTAAGTACGGTGAGGCTGGCTTGCTAGAAGAGCGCAGAGGCATAGGAAGTACGGGCAGACGATCAAAAACGGAATCATCAGTAGAAGAAAAACTGAAACAAGCAGAAGCTCGGATTAAACTCCTCGAAGCGGAGAACGAGCTTTTAAAAAAGCTAGAAGCGCTCGAAAGGAGAAACAGTAAGGAGTTGCCCCCTTCCGAGCGCTTTCAACTCATTAATCAAACAATTCGAAAGCATGATTTACGACGAGTAACACGTTATCTATGTCAGATTGCCGAAGTAAGTACAAGCGGCTATTACCGTTGGTGCAGCGCTGAGGAGGCTCGTCAACTGCGAGAGACAGCCGATCAATCCGACTTTCAACTTATTAAGGAACATTTTGAATCGTTGAACGGAAAAGTAGGCGCATTGGTTATCAAAATGAGGTTGGAGAAATTGAATGGCATTGTCATGAATCATAAAAAGATTCGTCGCATCATGCGTAAGTTCGGGTTAGTAGCTACGATCCGTCAAGCTAATCCCTATCGCAAGATGGCTAAAGCGACTCAGGAACATCGTACATGTCCTAATCTTCAAGAGCGTCAGTTTGATCAAGGAGAACCAGAGAAAGTCCTCCTTACAGACATCACATACATACGCTATGGCAGTGGTCAGTGGGCGTATCTTTCTTGTGTGAAGGATGGTGCTACAAAGCAGATTTTGGCGCACTATCTCTCTTCTACATTGGAATTATCCTTGGTTGAACAGACAATGACTCGCTTACTCAAACGACTGGACGGCAATATTCATCAAGACACCATTTTCCCTTCCGACCAAGGTATGCACTATACGCACCCCAAAACCCGCCTCCTTATCGCCGAAGCTGGGTTTAAACAGTCGAT
>NZ_JMDX01000098.1:0-20978 GCF_000935845.1 Paenibacillus sp. E194 | reverse complement strand
CCCGCAATCATTTGCAGGAGCGTAGACTTGCCGGCGCCGTTGACCCCAACTAAGCCAATACCGCTCACGTTCTAAAATTTGAAAAGTAATGTTTGATAACACGGGGGTAATCCCGTAACTTTTGCATATGCCGTTCGCTTGAAGCAGCATCGGTATCTCCTCCGTTTTGGGCAAACTACCATGTCTTAAGAGGTTGTCCAATCCGTGCTATAAGAGCAATCAAAATTGAACATATCCCCCTAAGTTTACATGAAAATGCGGAAAAGTGCGAAGTCTTTCCATGATGGTGATGATAATAACGAAAGCAGTCGGTATCGAAAATGGAGAATGCTTGCGCATAGCTAGCGGAAATGAAGTAAGGATGGTAAACTAAGGTTGAAAATGGTGAAAATGAGTGAAAATAAGAGCAAATGAGCATACATAGATGATATACGCCGAATGGAAGAATGTAACGCAGCCGAGGAGGGGTAATGTTGGAGCAAGCGGTAGATAAAGGCATACTACGAGAACGATTCAAACAACGCCGAAAGGCGGTAATGGAGAAGGAGTACGCTGTATCCAGTGCAGAAGTATGCAACCATGCTTCTGCCTATTTCGTGCAGCTGCGGGAACATCTGAAGCGCCCACTTCGGATATTTGGCTATTGGCCATTTGGAAGAGAGTTGGACATTAAACCCTTGCTCGCTGCTTGTTTGCAAGCTGAAGATCAGATTTACTTGCCGCGAACGATCCCTGCTACACGAACAATGACACTGCATCGATGGGATGAGCAGACGACGTTTACGGATGGTTGCTTCGGACTCCGTGAACCTGAGGCACATACGGACTTGCTGCAGAGCGAAGAATGGACAAGCCTAGACGTGATTATTGTACCAGGTATTGCGTTTGATGCTGCAGGCGGCAGACTTGGATTAGGAGCTGGATATTATGATCGCTTCTGGCAGTCTTATAGGGAGAACATCACGAACAATCAAGGAGCCGAAGGGGATCTCTCAGTCGTGCGGATAAGCTGTGTCTATTCTTGGCAGATTACTGATGATGTTCCGATGGAGCCCCATGACATTGGGGTGGATCTGCTTATTTCCGAAGAAGGCATAATTTTTTGCAAGCGAGGAAGGATTTCGCAGGAAGAGCTCGAACTTGGATTGCAGTAGCAGACTCATGGTATTGATTAGTCTGCGACTTTTTATATTGGACTAGACAGACACAGCTGAGGAAATATAAACGAGCTTAAAATGAAACAAGAGATTATTATATGGAATTGGCGAATGGCGGAAGGAGGAATGGACATGCTTTGGAAAGTAGCAATATTAACAGCAAGTGATAAAGGTTCACGTGGCGAACGGGAGGATACGAGCGCACAGGTTATCCGGGAGCTGGTCGAGGAAGAATTGCATGGTGAGGTTGTAGAATACCGGATTGTGCCGGATGAGGTCAATGATATTTCAGCATCATTAATTGAGATGGCGGACTACTTCCAAGCGGACTTAATTATTACCACCGGAGGGAATGGATTAGCTCCGCGTGATGTGACGCCTGAAGCGACGATGAAGGTGATTGATAAGGAAGTTCCTGGATTGGCAGAAGCAATGCGGTACGCAGCTATGCAGCGAACTCGCAAGGCAATGCTGTCACGTGCTGTCTGTGGAATAAGAGGCAAATCACTCATTATCAACTTGCCTGGAAGTCCAAAGGGTGTACACGATCATTTGCTGGCGATTATCGACCAGTTGCCGCATGCTTTGTACGCGGTTAGCGGAAATTTGAGCAGTGCGGACGAATTCGAGTAGTGTGCCGAATTTGGAATGATTTTCATAAATTTGTTACAGTTCATTGGTATTTTCTACATATCTAGTATGTTATGATGTATATCATAGCATTTCATTTTATAGAGGCAATGAAAGGTGGAATTACAAGGTGTTTAACGGAATCGGGGTTTCTGGTGTTCTGTTGCTGTTGATTATTGCCTTGTTATTGTTCGGACCAAATAAACTTCCTGAGCTTGGCCGCGCATTCGGCCGTACTTTACGGGAGTTCAAAGCAGGTGCACGCGATATTATGGGCGATGACGAAGAGTCTAAGCCTGTTCGCAAGGAAGTGCAGCAAGTAGATGTAGAGAAGTCTGGACAGCCTTCTTCTACGGCTTCGGCGACTCAATCCGAATCACAACGGCGTTTGCCGGAATAATGCTTCGCTGGTGTCACAACCTTCTGGCTGTGACCTAATGAAGATTGCAACAATGTGATGAACAGGCTGGTGTAGCAATGTCGATAGAAAAGGAAGACAAACTGACAATGGTCGAGCACATTGTCGAACTGCGCAAACGGATTGTTCTCATTCTGGTGGCGCTTGTTATCGGGCTCGTAGGAGGACTCATTCTAGCTGATCCGATCTATACCTACCTGCGCAGTGTCGAGCCGGCCAAAAATATGCCGCTGCATGGATTTTCGCTCTGGGATGGCATCAATATTTATATGAAGTTCGCCTTTATTTTTGCCTTGGCGATTACGCTGCCGATTACACTGTATCAACTGTGGGCTTTTGTCAGTCCGGGCTTGAGAGTGATAGAACGGCGAGCGGCTCTTCGTTATGTGCCCTTTGTGTTCGTATTATTTTGTTAGGGTTGTCATTTGCGTATTTTATTGTCTTTCCGATGGCTTTCGAGTTCACTTCTAGTATTAATAAGCACATGGATCTGCAAGCAACGTATGGGATTACACAATATTTCTCGTTCATGTTCAATATATTGCTCCCGATATCGCTGCTGTTTGAACTGCCAGTTGTAATCATGTTCCTGACACGAATACGGCTGTTGAATCCGCTTCGGCTGCGCAAAATGCGCCGTTTAGCGTATTTTGTCTTAATTGTGTTAGGTACGATGCTGTCTCCGCCGGATGTCATTTCAGACATCTTGGTGTCGATTCCGCTGCTCATCCTTTATGAGTTAAGTGTGTTCTTGTCTTCGATTGTATATCGCAAACAGTTAGCAGAACAGCTTGCCTGGGAGAAAGAGTTCGATGAATCAGCAGATGCAACAATCGCCTAAGTTATAAATGCAGGTAGAGAAAGTGTGATTTGATTTGCACTTTTCCTTACCTGCATTTTTTGTTGAAATCAGCCCGTCTTCATAAGCTTTGGAGACAGAAGGGTTATAAAAAGTTAAAAATTTTTAAGCGAATACCCCCTTGCAATCGAATCTTAAAATCAGTATCATAAGAATTGTTATTAGCACTAACCACTATCGAGTGCTAACACATTACTAAGTTTGATGTGGAGCCCTTGTCCGTACTATCGGGCAGCGGATTCTTCACTTTATAACTCTTGTTTAAAAGGAGGCTATTTTTCATGATCAGACCTTTAGGTGAACGCGTATTGATCGAGGCAATTGCGAAGGAGGAAACTACGGCTTTCGGAATCGTATTGCCGGACACTGCCAAAGAAAAGCCGCAAGAAGGTAAAGTTGTGGCAGTAGGTAACGGAGTGTGGAAAGACGGCCAACGTGTGGCTTTGGAAGTAAAAGAAGGCGACCGCGTGCTGTTCTCCAAATACGCTGGAACTGAAATCAAATTCGAAGGCAAAGAATACTTGATTATGAAAGAAAGCGACATCCACGCAGTAATCGGCGAATAGAGCCGGAGAGCGTATGCGCTCATTTTGCAATCACATGATCACGTTCCAGAGAGGGAACCGCTGAATCACATACATGAAGATGAATGAATGAACATATTGATACGAATTGAGGAGGGTTTCACTAATGGCTAAGGATATTTTGTTCTCTGAAGAAGCACGTCGTGCGATGCTTCGTGGTGTAGATGCTTTGGCAAATGCGGTTAAAGTGACACTTGGACCAAAAGGTCGCAACGTTGTATTGGAGAAGAAATTCGGTTCTCCGCTTATTACGAATGACGGTGTAACAATCGCGAAAGAAATCGAGTTGGAAGATGCATTCGAAAATATGGGTGCACAACTCGTTAAAGAAGTAGCTACGAAAACAAACGACGTTGCTGGTGACGGTACAACTACAGCTACGGTTCTGGCTCAAGCGATGATTCGCGAAGGCTTGAAGAACGTTACAGCTGGCGCGAACCCAATGGTAGTTCGCAAAGGTATCGAGAAGGCTGTTCGTGCAGCAGTTGAAGAATTGCACAACATTGCGAAGCCAATCGAAGGCAAGCAAAACATTGCTCAAGTTGCAGCGATCTCTGCAGCTGACGATGAAGTAGGTACGTTGATCGCTGAAGCAATGGAGAAGGTTGGCAAAGATGGCGTAATCACAGTCGAAGAATCCAAAGGGTTCAACACAGAACTTGAAGTGGTTGAAGGTATGCAATTCGACCGTGGATACATCTCTCCATACATGATCACAGACACAGACAAGATGGAAGCTGTTCTGGACAATCCTTACATCTTGATCACAGATAAGAAAATCTCCACAATCCAAGAAATCTTGCCAGTATTGGAGAAAGTCGTTCAACAAGGCAAGCAGCTCGTTATCATCGCTGAAGATGTAGACGGCGAAGCACTTCCTACATTGGTTCTGAACAAATTGCGCGGTACATTCACTTGCGTAGCTGTTAAAGCACCAGGATTCGGCGACCGTCGTAAAGCAATGCTGCAAGATATCGGCGCATTGACTGGCGGCCAAGTCATTACAGAAGAGCTTGGTCTCGAATTGAAATCGACTACGATCGATCAATTGGGTACTGCTCGCCAAGTTCGCGTAACAAAAGAAAACACAATCGTTGTAGATGGCGCTGGCAACAAAGCGGACATCGATGCGCGTGTGAACCAAATCCGTACGCAATTGGAAGAAACAACTTCCGAATTCGACAAAGAGAAGTTGCAAGAGCGTCTTGCTAAATTGGCAGGCGGCGTAGCAGTTATCAAAGTTGGTGCGGCTACTGAAACAGAATTGAAAGAGCGCAAATTGCGCATTGAGGATGCTTTGAACGCGACTCGTGCAGCAGTTGAAGAAGGTATCGTTGCTGGTGGTGGTACTGCGCTTCTGAACGTATACAATGCAGTTGCAGCTGTAACTGCATCTGACGATGAGCAAACAGGCGTGAATATCGTTCTGAAAGCTCTTGAGTCCCCAGTTCGTACAATCGCTGACAACGCTGGTCAAGAAGGCTCCGTTATCGTTGAGCGCTTGAAAAATGAAAAAGTTGGCGTAGGCTACAACGCTGCTACTGGCGAGTGGGTTGACATGATCGTTCAAGGTATCGTTGACCCTGCAAAAGTAACACGCTCCGCGTTGCAAAACGCAGCTTCCGTTGCAGCTATGTTCTTGACAACTGAAGCGGTTATCGCTGACAAACCAGAAAAAGAAAAAGCCGGCATGCCTGATATGGGCGGCATGGGTGGCATGGGCGGAATGGGCGGCATGATGTAATAGAATCATTTTCGAAGCAATTCGAAGATGGTCGACCGCGCTTAGCGGAAGATTCTATTGCCGATTGAACAATCATTGCTCAATGCGGAAACAATGGGGGAGTAATCCCTTATGTATCAACAGATTTGAGGCTTACAATAAGCTTTGTCCCATTATGGCTAGAAAATCAATTAGTGGAGAGGCTGTTCATGAGTTCTGAGAACTTGTGAGCAGCTTCTTTTTTTGTTTTTGTTGCATGTAGATAATTGTTTCACATTGTGACGTCATCCTGGTGCCCTAGCTACGAGGCTCTTAGGGAAAATCAAAGCTTTAGATCGTGTGATTCCTTTTTTTTGCTTTCACTTCTTTTACAGACACTCCATATGGGGATGACCTAGATATTACAATTGGGGGGTAGAATTCAGTAGCAATACATCTACCATTCTGTAACAGAGGAGAGAGAAAAAAAACACATGCGAATACGCAGAAAATGGATGTCTCTGGCATTGCTGGGGAGCATGCTGCTTGGCGTGCTGCAGCCCGCATTGGCGCAAGCTTCACCTGGATTCGATTATACCAAGGTACCGAAGCTATTAATTACGGAGTTGGTTCCGGATACGAAGAATGTGAATTCGGCCGACGGCTATGAGAGCATTGAGATTTACAATAATACGAACCGAGACATCAACTTCAGAGATTACAAAGTCGTTTATAACAACGGCAACAACAATGACTGGTCGCTTACGGATAAGAAAGTGCCCGTGATCATCAAGCCGCATCAGACGATCGTGCTCTGGATCATGAACGGCAGTAATACGAACGAGACGGCTGATGCACTTAATAGCAATTATACAATTAACGGATATACGTCCAATTTGATTGAAAACACCAACCTGTTCCGGATTGATGCGGGCGGAGGCATGGCGAATACGGGAGACCGCAGCATAGCAATTCATACGCTAGGCGGTGTCGAGATTGCCAAAGCGGCTTATTCGGTAACCAAGTCCAAAGAAAATTACGGCATTCACTATAGCTATCCAATAGATGCAAGTAAGAATATGGCGATGGTAGGCGCACCGGAATCGCAACCGGCTTCCCCGGGAACTGTCGAGGCGAGTCAAGTGCCAGCATTCCCTTCGGATATCGGAGAACCGCCTGCTGCTACGAATCTGAATTTCGATCACGTGCCGGCAAGCAAGACGCTCGTAAATCAAGATGTGCCGATTGATGCGTTCATCACAGGCAACCTGACTTCAGTTACCGCTTCCGTCTACTATAAGACAGACGTTCAGACGGCTTATACGCCGCTAGTAATGGCGTCGGCTGACGGCTTGAAGCATACGGCTACGATTCCGGGTCAAGCAGTCGTTGATGGCAATTTGCTTCAATATTATATTGAAGCGGCGGACGGAAATCTGCAGCCGGAGCGTACGGGTACATATGCGGTCGAGATCGAATCTTTGCCGCCGATACAAGGGGACAAGCTTCAATTCGAGCATACTTCGGCGAAGCAAGTCGATGCGAAGGATCTGCTCATTACTGCGAAGCTGAACAATCCGGATAAAGTCAAAATTGACAAAGTGGAGCTGCTGTACAAGTCGCCATCGCAGGCGAAGTACACTCTTCTGATAATGAAGCAGCTGCAACCTGATGGCAATGATTATAGCGTCACCATACCGGCGAATGCGTTCGTCGAATCCATGCTCGATTACACCATTCGTGTGAAAGACGTCAAGAAGAGCTACTCCGTGGATGTGAATATCCCACCATTTAACGCGGCGAAGGTGCCGTCCTTGCTGGTGACGAAGATCGTTCCGAACACGACGAACGTGTCGAACACGTCATCGGACGCATTCGAAATGATTGAAGTGTACAACAATACCAATGCACCGCTCGATTTTAAGAACTACAAGGTCAACTATCGATATCCTGATGATGGGCCGGAAGCTGATTTGAAATGGCCTACGATCAAAGAAGATTTCATGATTCCTTCTCAGCAGTCGGTCGTGTTCTGGATTAAGAACGGCGCGAACAATAGCTATACGGCTGCGGATTTCAACAACTTCCACAAGACGAACTTGGTTGAGGATACGAACTTGTTCGTAATCATGAGTGACGGCATGGCGAATTCGGGTCGTCGTGGTATCGTCATTAAGACGAATACGGGCAAAGAAATTTCTTATGCCAATTATGACGCAACGACCGTATATGAAGGCGGCGTGAGCGACGAGACCAAGGAAGACAAAGCGATTTTATTCAAATATCCAATGGACGGCAGCATCACGATGATCAAGACAAGTTCTGGTCTCGCGGCGCCTGCTCCTGGCGTGATCGATCCGGCGCTCGTTCCGGCCGTGCCTGTACATGTCGAGCAAGACACGACGCCGCCAAAGGCAGAAGACCGCTCTGGCATAACGTCGGTAGAGCAATCGCAGAACCTTGATCTGAAATCTTTTGCGGATGATGAGAAGCAAGTGGCGACGGTAAAAGTCCTTATCCGCACGGACAAAGAAACGGAATATACCGGTTATGCGCTAACGCAGAATTTCACCGATTCGCTGTATCATTATCTCGTGCCTGCAGCTAAGCTGATCGGCAGCAAGTATATTGAATATTATTTCATGGTATCTGACGGTACAAATGAAGTAGAGACGGCGAAGGTCAAGGTGGACATCACTGGCAAGCCGGGTCATGATCCGCTCCGTCTCAACGTGAAGAACGGGGATATCGTGAACGGCACGAAGACGTTGAAAGGGACGTCGGAGACAGCGCCTGCGAATACCTTGAAGTTAAGTGTAGACGGCCAAGCGATTACACAAGGTTCGCTCGATGCATTAGAGCATGACGCATACTTCGTCTTCGAAGCGAAGAACGTGGACTATTATTTCAAGAATGCCGTTACGATGGGGCCGGAGGGCGAGAAGGATAAGACGATCCTCTATACGTTCATGGATCCGATCCCGACGTATACGACATTGACTTTTAAAATCGATGCGAGCCGCTTCCACATTGGCGCGGATAACGTGATCTATATTCGTGCAGGATCGAAGACAAGCCCATTCGATGACCGCAAGGAAGAGAATAAAGACGATTTCGAAGTACGAAACGTGCGATTAATGCTGGCGGACGGTACTGAGATTTGGGATCCACTCTACGTGAAGGGTAAAGAAATCAAGATCGGCGACAGCCCGGGAAAAATGGAAGGGATCGGATTCAACTTCAATCTGGATGCGAAGTACTTCCAGTCGCACGCCTATGCTTGGGATACGACCAAAGCGGCGGACGGCGCGCATCAAGTGAAAGTGACCGATAGCAAAAATGTTGCCGTGACGGCGAATGTCACGGTAGACAATACGCCGCCTTCGATCAAGCCGAATGTTGAAGAAGGCAAGCAGTACCGCGGAAATTTCAATCTGGATGCGGAGATCAAAGACCAGCTTGCCGGCGTTGACCAAGTGGTCGTGAAGCTGGATAACCAAGATATTAAGCTTCCATATGCACTATCTTCTGGCAGCTTGAAGGCAGGCAATCACACGCTGACGATTACGGTATCCGATAAGGTGGGCAATCAAGCGGAGCGCACGGTCACATTCACGACGCCGGAGGAAAATCCGCTGAAGCCGGAATTGATCGCGCCAACGCAAGGTCAATCCGAATTGGGCGGCAGCGTGGGTCTGAAGGTGAAAGTGCAGGATCCGACAAATGATCCGATGAACGTCACGTTCTACAGAGGCTTCCAATATGACGGCAACCGTGCTGCAGAAGGATTCACAGGCTTCAAGAACGCATCCGATACCGAACCGCCGAAGGTCATGACTCCAGAAGGGGAGCAGACATTAACAGCGGAGGATTACCGTAAGATCAGCGCAGAAGACGGCGTTTACTTAGTTAATGACGCAGTGGAGCAATTCCCATACCAACGTTATGAGATTAAGCTGGATCCAGCGGTTCAGAAGACAGACCGCGCCGATATCGTCTGGAAGGGCAAATCAATCGAAGGGCGTAAAGTCAGCTTGTATGCTTGGAACGAGAGCGCGAAGAAATGGGTGCAGCTCGTTACCCGCATTGCAGGCACAGAGGATTTCGAATTGAAGTCCACGGTTAAAGTCGAAGACTATGCAATGGGACAGACGATCCAGATCATCGTGCAAGACGAGATCGCGGAGATGAAGGAACGGAAGTCTGATACGGCCCAAGAACCGTATGATTTCTCCTTTGTATGGATGTCGGATACGCAGTACTATTCACAGAGTTATCCTCAGATTTACAAGAAAATCGTGAATTGGGTGAAGGATAACAAAGAGAGCAACAATATTAAATATGTCATCCATACGGGCGACATCGTCGATAAATCCTATCAAGAGTATCAATGGCAGGAAGCAGATGAGGATATGAAGGTGTTGGAAGATGCCAACATTCCTTACGGCGTGCTTGCGGGTAATCATGACGTTGGTCACCAAGACAACGATTATGCGAAGTATTGGCAGTATTTCGGAGAACAGCGATTCAAAGATATGCGAACGTACGGCGAGTCCTATCAGAATAATCGCGGACACTACGATCTTGTCTCGGCTGGAGGCAATGATTTTATCATCGTCTACATGGGCTGGGGCCTGGGTGAAAAGGAAATCGACTGGATGAATGAAGTCGTGGCGAAATATCCAGAGCGCAAAGCGATCTTGTGCTTGCATGAATATATGCTCGTATCCAATAACCGTGCCCCGATTGCCGATAAGATTTTCGAGAAAGTCATCAAACCGAACAAGAACGTCATCGCAGCGTTGTCCGGACACTATCACGATGCGCAGCTGAAGATCGATGAGCTGGAGGACGACAACGGCATGAAGCGCAAAGTCTATCAGATGCTCGCTGATTATCAAGGCGCGCCGGAAGGCGGTCTCGGTTATATTCGTTTGATGCAGTTCGACATGAAGAACAACAAGCTTCACATCAAGACGTATTCGCCGTATTTGGACGATTATAACTATTATGATCCTGAGTTCTATCCTGGCAAAGACGAGTTCTCGCTTGAGCTGGATTTACAGCCGAAGACCAAACGCGTCGCAACCGACTACATTGGCGTGAAGGTCTATAGTGAATTACCGATCGGCAAAGTGAACAACGTGCAGAGTGGTCAGCAGGCAGCTTTTACTTGGAACGGTCTTCAAGGTGATAGCTACTATCAATGGTATACGAAGGCAGAGGACGGCAACAGCGGTCAAGTGTTATCGGATATTTGGGGCTTCTATACGGGTAAGGTGAGTAATCCTGATCCAGGCCCTGGTACTACGAAACCAGATCCGAAGCCAGAACAAAAGCCTGATCCAAAACCTCAACCTAAGCCGGAGACTTCTTCGGACAAAGGGGTAATGAGCATTAAACTGGGCGCGGATGGCGCTTATGCGGCTGATCGTGCTGCACTTGAAAAAGCAGTGAACGAGGCAGAGAACGGCAGAATGACTATTAAGCTCGAAGCGGCGGCTTCGGAACAAGCGGCTCAGCTCGCGTTGGATGCGGCTGTCGTGCAGAAAGCGAAAGAACGCAAATTGAGTATTGAAATTGTGGGTTATGGATTTACCGTGACGATTCCGTCAGCTTCTTTGCCTAATGGCATTGCAGATGCGGATCGCATCATACTTCATATTGATCCGACGATGAATTCCTCGATCCAGACGGCCGTCAACGCGGCAATCAGCTCGAACGGTGAACTGAAGTCAACGGGTGTAGTATTTACACTCAAGCTTGTGACGGTCAAAGGGAAGGTGGAGACGGCGGTATCGCAGTTCAGCGGTCCGATTACTGTGAAGCGTACGCTTACTGCAGAGCAACAGAAGAAGCTGCAGCAAGACTATGCGAACCTGTATCGTCTAGTTGGTGGCAAGGCTAAGCTGATCCCTAGCGTATTCGATAGCAACTCGATCAGCTTCACGACTGATCAATTAGCACAATTCGCAGTGCTCGAGGTGCACAAGCAGTTTGCTGACTTAATCGGCGGTTGGGCTGATGAGTACATTCTCAAGCTGGCTGCGAAGAATATTATTATGGGGATGGAGAATAACCAATTCCGTCCGAACATAAATGTAACGAGAGCGGATTTCGCGACGCTTGTCATCCGTGCGTTGGGTATCCAAGCGGCGGAAGGAAAGACGGCATTCGCGGATGTGGCGGCAGACCGTTACTATGCAGGCTATGTGAGCAAAGCGGCTGAACTGGGATTGGTACAGGGCAGTAACGGCAAATTCCGTCCGACGGAGCCAATTACGCGCCAAGAAGCGGCAGTGATTCTAGCCAAAATGGCAGAAAACATGAAGAAGCCACTTGCGGGATCATCCACCGTGCCAGCATTTGCTGACTTGAGCAGCATTGCCGGATGGGCGAAGGATGCGGTGACGAAGCTGCAAGCAGCGGGTATCATTAACGGCAAAAACAACAACCGTTTCGATCCGCGCGGCTCGGTAACGAGAGCAGAAATCTCGAAGATGCTTTATATGATGTTGAAAAAATAATTGAATACGTGCAGAACCTCCAAAGACCGTCAGGATCATCCTGACGGTCTTTTCATGAGTTGGAAGTTCAACTATTGATATGGTTGCTGCGGATTTGCTCAGTTTATTGTATATATTTATCAGCAAGATAGCGGCTTCTTGCCGCGTGAAGGACGTTTTCGGAGCGAATTGGCCCGAGCTATTCCCTATCACGATGCCGCTGTAGTATACCTTGATAGCGACTTTGGATTTCATGTCTGTAAAGGGGGACGCCTGCGTCGGAATCTGTGTGTCTTGAAGTTATTCTTTAGAATGAGTATTTATTTTTAGTAGTAATTTGGATAGAAAATTTATGCGACAACGGAGCAAGATTAGATTAATATCAGTTGTGTTATTTATTATTTATATTGCCCCCTTTTGATAGCCATAGTATTATTAAGGTATAATATACCAAACAATAATCCAGAAAATTACATCCGCATCATTTCTCCCTAGACTGAAATTCTCCTAGTATGTACTGCTTAAAGGAATTCACCTTAATTCGCTTCTTTGATCTAGTTCTATCTTGATACTTTATAAAACTTTGATTCATTAATGCCTTTTCAAATCAGTTTGATATGCTGGCCAGCAGTCAATATAAACCCTCGAAATATGAAAGTAAGTATCAGTAAGACCATTAATACTCTGAGGTCTTACTACATATCCACATGACTTATATTAATTCACTTACATATTTCAGGGTGACTTTTAATTTAGGAGGGTAGCATGTATGAAAAAGTTCATTTTGTTTAGCTTTTTTGCCTCTATGGTGCTGGTTAATACAGCGTTTGCCTCAGGTACCAGTTCTGCAAGTATTGGGATTTACGATACTTATGCAAAAGGGCAAATTACACCAATGGATGGAACTGTAAAGGTTTCTGGCTCAAATGCAAAAACTTCGACAAATGAGTTGTGGATTGAGTTGTATCGAGATGACGGTACTTTTTGGAGTTACGACTCCAGAGTTAGTGGGTCGCAAGCTGCAGTAGGAGGAAGTGTGAATTTCTCGTCTTCTGTCAAATCAGATAAGTACTATATTTGGTTAGATCCAGATGGACCAGATTACAAGGGATGCTCGGGATCAGGAAAAGCAGTAAACTAAATCGAATCCATCTAACAAAAATTACTTTCTTAATTGACCAATATGGACATTGATTTAATTGAAAGGAATTTATTTTTGAAACGAGAATGGGCATGCTAATCATGCCCATTCTTCAATATACCTGTTTTAACCTATTTCTAAATAGATGCAAAATATCGTTGTAGGAGGGAGTTATTCGTTGAAAAAAGTAATTCATTCTTGGAAAGTTGAATTCCTAATAAGTTCAAGGAAAATATGGATTTGGATTGCTTTCCTCCTTCCATTCTACCCGCTTTATTCTATTTTTATTAATAGTATAACTAGGTTTGATCCTGGAAGAGCTTTAACATCCTCTGCTTTTATATTTCAAGCCGGGATATTTATTTTCTTAATTCTCGGGTATGAAATTGTCAGAAGAGAGGAAAACAGCTCATCTAAAGAAGTCTTTATATCGTTACCTAATGGAATCACCAATAAATACCTAGGAAAAATTATGTTAATTATTACGTATGTAATCATTTTTATTGTGATTGCGTTAGCTTTGCTTTTTGTATTATTTTATTTAAACAGAATACCAATAGATTTTTACATTGATTCCGCCTATTACATGGTTCTGTATTGGGGAATTCCATTTTTGGTGGCTGCGTTTATTGGAATGAATATGGGAATCTTCTTTAATAGCAGAGGTGTCTATATTGTTCTCGCATTATTGGGACTAGCCCTAGGTCCACTCAATATAG
This sequence comes from Paenibacillus sp. E194, assembly GCF_000935845.1. Classification (NCBI taxonomy): domain Bacteria; kingdom Bacillati; phylum Bacillota; class Bacilli; order Caryophanales; family Paenibacillaceae; genus Paenibacillus; species Paenibacillus sp. E194. Next base: position 7,262 of record NZ_JMDX01000098.1, on the reverse strand, counting down.
GAATATTTGATAATATATCAATCATATTACATACGGATTTAACAAACGTATCTCAATTCTTGAATCTAGGTCAAACAGATCCACAAACTCCTTATGATCCATCATATGGTCTCCCAATGGAAAAGACTAGATGGTTACAAAAACTATGGTGGTTATTATTATTAATAACTATTACAATCATACATCTTTTTTTTAACTTGAAGTGGAAGATGATATTGTCGACAATTATGGTTTTGATCCTTGTTGTATCTCTAGCTGAAATATTAGATCAGTTCAGTACTATCCGTGCCACAAATCATGAAAAACAATCATTTGCTAAATATGATATGGATTACTATAAAAATTATAGGCACCCTGCTAAGAACAATGATTCGATAAACTTTAAAGTAAATTCGTATGATATAGATTTACATGTTTCGAGTAAAATAAATAGTGTGGTAAAAATGAATATCATTCCCGGAGAAAAAGGGAACTCGTTATCATTTTCCTTATACCATGATTTTAAAATAGAAAAAGTAATCGATGAGCAACAGAATGAATTGAAGTTTCAGCAAATTGGCGACAGTGTTACGATTATGACTCCATATATCATGAATACTAATGACCCAGTGATTATTACTATTAACTATGAGGGGACTAGCTCGCCGTATTATTTTGCAAATGAGCAGGCAATAATGTTGCCTTCCTATTTCACTTGGTATCCTGTTCCAGGCAAAATACCTTCAATGAAGGCAGAATCATTCTATGTTACAAGGTATGCTTTATATCCTTCTTATAAAGTGAAATATAACTTGCATTATACTGGATCACTTACAGCTTATACTAATGTAAATCAATTAAGCAGTAATGAGTGGGAAGGCGTATCAGATTCAGGTATATCCTTATTCGCTGGACCTATGAAAAAACTAGATATCGAAGGATATACGATCGTTTACCCAGTCTCTATGTTTAATATGATCGATGAAGTTCCAAAATTTATTAAACAGTCTAATATTATACTAGGGAATATTCAACGGGATTTTGGTATTGAGAAAATAACAGTGCCAAAAGAGATCTTTTTTGCATCTGTTCCCTCAGAATCACAATTATACAGTTCAAATTATTGGTTGATGAACAATCATATGATTGTAGCAATAAATCAAATGTATAATGAGGGTCAATTATTAGATTTACAGAATGAGGCAATAGATTCACTTTTATCTTCCATGTTGAAAGAAACAAATAGTATGAATCAAAATGACGAAATAAAGAGTATTTTTATCTCAGGATATAATTATTGGTACAATAAGAGATTTCCTTCAAAGCACGAATACGAGCAAGGAAAAACTCCATCTCTTCACTATCTCTTGGATTACTATTCCACCACTTTAGAAAATAAGAAAGTGGCGCAGGTTATTAAAAATATTATTGAGTTGTTGGATTCAAAAACAAATAACCAAACCGTCGAATCATTCTTTCGTCAATGGTTGCTTGTATTAAAACAGTCGAAAGCAATGACTTTCGATCATATTCAATTGATGATTGAGGAAATGAGGTGAGGATATGGTAGAAGTGTTACAAATAAAAGACGTTACGAAGCTCTATGGGAAAATAAAAGCTTTAGATCGTGTTACTGTAGAAATCCAACGCGGCATGTTTGGGTTACTAGGACCAAATGGTGCTGGTAAAACAAGTTTAATGCGTATTCTTACTACTGTTATTCCTCCTACAGGAGGAGACGTAATATATGGAGATTATTCACTTAGCAACAAAAACGAATTTAGATCCATGATAGGGTATTTGCCACAAAAATTTTCGATGTATAAGCATCTTACAGTACAAGAAGTACTTACCCATATTGGTGTATTTAAGGGGATTAATAAAAATCCTAAAGAGAATATTCAAAAGGTTTTGGAACTTGTAAATTTATCACAAGAACAGAACAAAAAAGTCTCACAATTGTCTGGTGGAATGGTAAGAAGATTAGGTATTGCCCAAGCGATACTAGGAGATCCACAAATTCTTATTGTTGATGAACCCACAGCAGGGCTAGATCCAGAAGAGAGAATAAGATTTCGTAAATTGCTAAAACAGATCGGTAAACAATCCATAGTCATTATTTCAACTCACATTGTAGAGGACATTGAAACCACTTGCGATAATGCTGCGATAATGCAAGGTGGAAAAATAATAGTTCAAGATAGAATACAGGAGATAGGAAAATTGGCTGAAGGAAAGGTGTGGGAGATAATTGTACCGACAGAAAAAATCTATAATTTGCCACCAGAATGGAATGTTATCTCTACGTATCGCGAAAATGATACATATAGAATCAAGGTATTATCGGAAACTAACCCAGGTAACGGAAAGCCTGTATCGCCGTCTTTAGAAGATGGTTATTTATATGTAATGAGGAACAAATAAGAATGAAATATAACAATAAATTATTTATGATGTGGAAAACGATGGGTCCAAATGCATATGTCCCTATAATCGTTTTCATACTTCTTATTTTGTATGGATATTTCAAACACGGTGCGCTGTTATTCATTGTCCCTGCACTAGAAGCTTGTCTACCGATTTTTGGTTCTTGGTGGTCCATTTTTTTGTTAAAAGACTTGTTGGAAGAAGAGGGAGGGGAACTTTTTTTAGTTTTCCGATCCATAGATGGAGATTGGGAGTATTTTATTCAATTGTGTATTGTCTTCTCTTTTTAATATTTTGTATGATTTCTTTAAGTATAATTGATTGTTTCTATGAAGAAGCAATCCTTTTTCCCTTACTATTTCAACTTGGTGCAGAGTCCATTTTTTTTCCGCATTTGGTTTTGTTGTTATGATCTATCTTCGAAACACAAGCTGGTCAATAGTAGTCGTAGCTATCTACTCAAGTACACACATTTTAACTCATGGTGAGCTTCTGCCGATAATTAATATTTACTATTTTAATCAAATACCAATCCCAGTCCATGAGCAAAGTAAACATATTGTGATATGTTTACTTTATGCAATCATACTTTGGATCTTTGGGCAATTAAGGCTTAATAGGATTGAAAGATTTGAATAGTATCATACGTGGTGATTTTTCTTTTATTATGATATAAATTGAATCTTGGTAAACCATAGCTAAAAAATGGGCGGCATGATGTAAGTAATTCGAAGATGGCCGAACGCGTTTAGCGGAAGATTCTATAGCCGATTGAACAATTATTCAATGCGGAAATAAAGACTCGATGCATCATGCTTTCCTGAATAGGAAATTCCTGAATATCCATGGATTCCATACATTGATTATGAGAAGCTTCTCATTCGTTCTCTGAACGTTAGAGAGGCTTCTTTTTATTTTGAAGGAATATATATATAGGCATATTATAGTTATGAACATGCTTCAAAATAGTAAGCTAATGCTGGAGGGGATGCATTAATGGATCAAGTTCACAGCAAACTTATATCAAGCAAGACGCTTGTAGGCCCTTTCCCACCTTTTCACCCCGAGGATGCGGGTGAGAGCCCACACCTTCTTTTTTTGAAGTGGTATCAGGAAGCGCTTAAATACGGGATACACGAAACACACTCCATGACATTATCGACCATAGGTGTGGACGGGACTCCTGATGCACGCGTACTTATTTTGAAGGACGTTGATGAAGCAGGATGGTATTTCGCATCGAGTGCGAACAGCACGAAGGGCGTACAACTGCACAACAATCCAAGGGTTGCACTAACATTCTATTGGTCAATGATTGGGAAACAAGTTAGAATACGAGGGAATGCAGTTCCAATGGATAGAGAACGCAGTGCTGAGGACTTTTTGAACAGGGGTATTGTAGCTCGGGCAATTGCATTGATCGATAAACAGAGCTTAATCTTAGAAGACCAACAGAACTTCCACTCGGCATTAGCAGACCAACTGGATCGTATGGAGCAAGCTCCAGAACTCATTTCTCCATCATGGTCGCTATACAGAGTGGAGGCAAACGAAGTGGAATTTTGGCAGGCAGATGAAGAACGAAAACATACGAGGCTAACATATGAGCGCCAGCAGGGAAGTTGGGCAAAGTCCTTATTGTGGCCTTAACCCAAAGCATGGAACTTGGATTGAATCGTATAGAACGTACCTGTTTGCGTTATACTAATCGCAACAATACAGGTTCCGAAGTATAGAGGCTAATGTCTGCATTTGCTTTGTGTCGCAACTCCTTCAATTTTTGAAATTTCAAAAAAATGGTGTTGACAGACGGTTTAATAAGTTCTAAGATTGTCAGTAATCTAATATTGAATAGCCCGATGAAAGAGCGAAGTAGCAATGTTGTCACTGTTCTCAGAAAGCCAGGGGTTGATGCGACCTGGTACACACAATGAATTGCGAATTACACTCTGGAGGTTCTTAGGTAACGCTAAGCGGAATGGCAATCGATATCATTGCCGAGAGTGGTATGAATAGTGGCTGCAGCACTGTTCATGCAAGCTGGGTGGTAACACGGTTAATTAATCGTCCCTATGTCTACAATAGACAAGGAGACGATTTTTTTGTTTTCTGAACCTTAAAGGTAGCGTTTTGAACTTACATTCTCAATTATTAAATATAAAATCACACCAAGGAGCTGAATCACAATGATGAACATTATCGATGAATTGGAATGGCGCGGTGCCATTAATCAACAGACAGATGCAGAAGGTTTGCGTAAATTAACAAGCGAGAAATCGATATCGTTATACTGTGGTGTTGACCCAACTGGGGACAGCATGCATATCGGACACTTGATTCCATTCATGATGCTGAAGAGATTCCAGCTTGCAGGACACCGTCCGGTAATCTTGATTGGTGGAGCAACAGGTACAATCGGCGATCCAAGCGGCCGTACAACTGAGCGTACGCTGCAAACGATGGATCAAGTCCAAAATAACGTAGATGCATTGACTGCGCAAATGAAGAAGCTGTTCTTGAACGAAGGCGACACTGGCCTGCGCATGGTGAACAACTACGATTGGACTCATAACGTAACGATTCTTGATTTCCTTCGCGACTACGGGAAGAACTTCAGCGTCAACACGATGCTGGCGAAAGATATCGTAGCAAGCCGTCTCGATACGGGGATTTCCTTCACTGAGTTCTCGTACCAGATTCTTCAGTCGATGGACTTCCATCACTTGTTCGTTAATGAAGACGTGCAGCTGCAAATCGGCGGCGCAGATCAATGGGGCAACATTACAAGCGGCCTCGACTTGATTCGCAAAAAAGAAGGATCAGAAGCTAAAGCATTCGGTCTGACGATTCCATTGATGCTCAAAGCAGATGGTACGAAATTCGGTAAAACAGCGGGCGGTGCAATCTGGCTCGATCCGAACAAAACGACTCCATTCGAGTTCTACCAGTTCTGGGCAAACCAAGATGACCGTGACGTAATTAGATACCTGAAATTCTTCACATTCTTAACGCAAGAGCAAATCAAGGCGTTGGAAGAGAAAGTACAAACAGAGCCGCATAAACGTGAAGCTCAACGTGTACTTGCTGAAGAAATGACGAAATTCGTTCATAGCGAAGAAGCATTGGTACAAGCTCAAAAAATTACAGCTGCCTTGTTCAGCGGAGATATCAAAGCGCTGACTGCAGATGAAATCGAGCAAGGCTTCAAAGATATGCCGACATTCCATGCTTCTAAGGAAGAGAAAAACATTGTAGACTGGCTCGTTGATCTTGGTATCGAACCATCCAAGCGTCAAGCGCGTGAAGATATTGCTAACGGTGCCATTTCCATGAACGGTGAGAAAGTAACGGATCTCGAGATGTCAGTAACCGTAGACAATTCCTTCGATGGCCGCTTCATTATCATCCGTAAAGGGAAAAAGAGCTACAGCCTCGTGAAATTGGGAGAATAGCTGCTCGTGAATTGGGAGAATAGCTGCTACAGCTATTCTCTTTCCTTTTATCTCCTTTAGTTAGGGGGCGGGATAAACAAATGCCAGAATCGTGGAAAAAATCGCTTCAAAGTGCTTTTCTAAATCATCGCATTATTTCGGCTATCAATCAGGACATGCAAGTCAATTGGCTTATGCTCGATCTCGGGATTGCCGAAGTGGCTCTCAATCAACTGAATGAAGAACTTGACCGTATGCTGATTGCGTTCAATCGCTTATGCAAATATAAGCAAGTAACGCAGGTATCGCTAGGCTGCTTTCGAATGTTGGATATTATACGAAATAAAGAGAGATGCCAGCCCAAGCTCCATGTTCTGCTTCCAACGATTAAGAGTTACTTTCAAGGCAGGTATTACATTAAGGCGGAGTCATGGTTGTCCTTATGGTGCAGAGCCTTGGATACAGAATCTGTAGAACATGTGACCGTGAATGTGAAGGTTGTAAACACAAAGGGCGATCAGCAGGCGATTGTTCGAAAGATGGACGAAGGCTTGAGCAGGGTTGCAGCGAATAGGGGACAACGAAGGATAGGGAGTAACGAGCCAAGTATCCAACTTCCTTCACGCAGACTAATCGGATACAGCAGGGTGATGAAGGAATATTTGGAGAAGTTGAGGCCTGACCCTATATATGACTTGAACGAGTACCGAACAGAAGATTCCGTAGCGAACGCTGCATTCGAAATGATGCTCGATTGGTATCCAGGAATACGGCTCAATTACGATCATCACCCTGAATAATAGAGTCATCATATATTTAATAGATTGATGATAGAAGTTTGAAGGACTGGATTGAGACAATATCCAGTCCTTTCTTTGTACAGAACGTCACCAATGAATGCTGCTTGATTCAAAAAAGTGGGGTTGAATAAAAAAAAGATCAAAAATTAAAATGTTTGGCTATGATATATTTCACAACTAAAATATGAAGATTATCATAGGAAAATAAGAAAAGATACATGTTTTGACGTAAGAAGCGGTCGATTTCAACATAGACACTTACCAAATTAATCCTCTAAATTTGTGTCCACGCAATTCAAGCATTTGAATGGAAATTGATAAAAAATAGAAATAGAGAGGGTATTATCTATTTCTGAGAGGTTTCCCTTGCTCCATTATGGCGATGAACCTATTCCCCAGCATGAATAAGTATTCCCTTTTGTAATTTCTTCACTCCCTGCTAGCCAATCCAGTTTTGCCCTCAATTACGTTCAACCTTATGGGATAAGAACAACTTCCCCAACGCATGATAGTGATATCGTGTAGTAGGCAACCACTTCCCACGTGTGTATTCATTTCATGATTGAAAGGATGTGTGTTCGATACCAATAGATAGATGATAGAGCAACTGAAACAGTGAATATAT
>NZ_JMDX01000097.1:0-21033 GCF_000935845.1 Paenibacillus sp. E194 | reverse complement strand
AGGCTTGGCTGGAGGACATTTCCGTCCGGGGCTTGCGAGATATTGCCCTGACGGGCTCGGATGTATTGCAAGCCACAGAACGGATGGCAGGGCCATGGCTACGCCAATGCTTGGAGCAGGTATGGCTCTCCGTAGCATTAGGGGAACTTGCTAATGAGCGCGAGGCTCTGCTTGACTACGTAAGGAAAGCGTGGAATGAACAATGAGTGACCAATTACTAGCATGGTTCAATGAGCATCCAGGAGAGTTTATATCCGGTGAAGAGATTAGCCGGAGACTTGATATATCACGTACCGCCGTGTGGAAGCAAATCAATCGTCTTCGTTCGAAGGGCTACGAATTCGAAGCTGTGCCGAAGCTGGGCTATCGACTCGTTCAAATGCCAACGCAGCTGGATGAATTGTCGCTGCTTGCGAAACTGAAGACGAGCAAGCTGGGTCAACAGCTTCGTATCATTGCCCGTACGGAATCGACGCAGAACGAAGCGGCTGTGTGGGCACTGGAAGGAGCGGCAGATGGTGCGGTCATTATCGCAGAGGAGCAGACAGGGGGGCGAGGTAGACAGGGAAAAAGCTTTCACTCTCCCGCAGGCAAGGGAATATGGATGAGCCTGATACTCCGCCCACAAATTCCGCTTCAATTCACGCCGCAGTTGACACTGCTATCCGCAGTTGCGTTATGCCGCGCAATGAGGCGTATGACTGAAGTGGATTTAGGAATAAAGTGGCCCAATGATATTTTGTATGAAGATAAAAAAGTATGCGGAATACTGACAGAATCTTCAGCTGAGGATGAGCGACTTGTTCATGTTATTGCGGGTGTTGGCATCAGTGTAAATTTGGAAGAGCATGACTATCCAGAGGAATTGAGGTCTAAAGTGACATCGCTCAAAATTGCTTCGGGTAAGGAAATTGATCGTGCCTCACTGCTTGCAGAGTGTTTATTTGAATTAGAGCAGCTATACAAGCTGTATGTTGAGCAAGGATTTGCACCGATCCGTACGCTATGGGAAGCGCAAAGCGTAACCATTGGACGCAGTCTGTCGGTGACGACCCCGAACGGAATCGTATCTGGGGTTGCACAGGGACTTGATGATTCCGGAGCGCTTATCGTGCTGGGCGAGGATGGTTGTTACCGGAAAATTTTTTCCGGGGATGTACACTTTACGTGATGTAAGTAGGAATAAACTCTGGTATAATAAGTGTCGGCTTGGCGGTATCCTCGAGGAACCGCACCGGCCACACACAGCAAGGAAGATTGAAGAGAAATGCATATTCCTTGACGAACGTGTAGCACGTTTCTGCTCTGAGCCGAAGGGACCGAGACAGAAGGACGTCCGCTTGCGACCTCTTTTTTCTTATGGACCCTTTTAGTGGAAATGCTAAAAGGTTTTTTGTTTTGCACACACTAAGAAAAATGCGCACAGCAACACTATCAGGTAAGAAAAACGATGGAAGATTGTGTTGAAAATGCGCCAAAGAGACGTTGAAGGAGATGAAGAACGAATGAACAAACCGAAGCAGCCGCTAAGTATTGTTAAAATGAAAACGATGAAGAAACAAAACGATCCCATTGCCATGGTGACAGCCTATGATTATCCTACTGCCCGATTGGCAGAGGAAGCGGGCGTCGATATTATCCTCGTCGGTGATTCCTTGGGCAATGTCGTGCTAGGCTATGATTCTACATTGCCTGTTACGATCGATGATATGGTATACCACTCCCGGGCAGTGCGCCGGGGAGCGCCGAACACGTTCATTGTGACAGATATGCCATTCATGACTTACCACAGCACGGTGGCTGAGACGCTGAATGGAGTTCGCCGCATTATGCAAGAAGGCCACGCAACGGCTGTTAAAATGGAAGGCGGGGCGGAGATTGCACCTATGGTCAAGGCTTGTGTGCAGGCAGGTGTGCCGGTACTCGGACATATCGGGTTGACCCCGCAATCGGTACATCAAATTGGAGGATATCGAATCCAAGGCAAGACGATGGAAGATGCACAGCGATTGCTTGAAGATGCCCTAGCACTGCAGGAAGCAGGAGCCTTCGGTGTGGTACTAGAACTTGTGACGGATGAGGTAGCTGCTTATATCTCAGAACGGCTAGAGATTCCGACAATCGGAATCGGAGCCGGTGTCAAATGTGATGGGCAGGTGCTCGTATTCCATGATATCGTACGATATGATGCAGACTATCGTCCTAAGCGGTTCGTAAAAACATATGCGGATGTAGGAACGACCATTCGTGAAGCGTTTGCTTCTTATGTAGAAGAAGTGAAGCAGCGCACATTCCCAGCCCAGGAGCATGTATTCGCTGCAGATGAGGAATTAGCAGGACAATTATACGGAAGTGGGAAGGTGCAGACACCATGATTACCGTACATTCCATACAAGAGCTGAGAGACGCGCTGCGTCGCATGAAGCTTGAACATAGACGTCCGGACGGAGACCCAACCGTTGGCTTCGTTCCGACGATGGGGTATTTGCATGATGGGCATGCGAGCTTGTTAAGCAAGGCTCGCAGTCAATGCGATATTGTAGTCCTAAGTATATTCGTCAATCCGATTCAGTTCGGGCCGAACGAAGATTATGAGAAGTATCCTCGTGACGAAGAGCGGGATCAGGCAGTAGCGAAGAAACATGGTGCGGATATCGTATTCATGCCAACACCAGACATGATGTATCCTACACCTACCAAAACCAAAGTTCATGTGGATGACATTACAAGTCCGCTGTGCGGTGCTACGCGTCCGGTTCACTTTGACGGTGTGACAACCGTGGTTGCGAAGCTGTTCCACCTCGTGCAGCCAGATCAAGCCTTCTTCGGTATGAAGGATGCACAGCAGGTTGCTGTCATTCAGCGCATGGTGGAGGACTTGAATTTCCCAGTTGAGATTGTTCCATGTCCGATTGTACGCGAAGCAGATGGTCTGGCAATGAGCTCACGCAATGTGTATTTGTCTGAGGAAGAACGGGCACAAGCGCTCGTTCTATCCCGCTCACTGCGTCAAGTTGACGTCTGGCTTGAAGAGAATCCGCAGCTGACAGCCCCAATGCTTCAGCAGAAGATGAAGGACATGATAGCACAGCAGCCGCTGGCAGACATCGACTATGTTGAAGTATTGAGCTTCCCAGACTTGGAGCCACTGGCGCCTGAGATGTCGCTAGATCAGCGAAGCACCAATATTTTGATTGCACTTGCAGTCAAATTCGGTCGTACAAGATTAATTGATAATCGTATGTTAACTCATGGAGAGTAGGGTGAACTAGATGATGCGCGAAATGATGAAATCCAAAATTCACCGTGCTACGGTGACAGAAGCAAATCTGAACTATGTTGGGAGTATTACGATCGATGAGCATTTAATGGAGCTGGCTGATATTTGGGCGAATGAAAAAGTTCAGATCGTAAACAATTATAATGGAGCTCGCTTAGAAACTTACGTGATTCCAGGGCCTAAGCATTCAGGAGTGATTTGCTTGAATGGTGCGGCAGCTCGATTGGTACAACCAGGGGACAATGTCATTATTATTTCTTACGCATCCATGACGAATGAAGAGGCGCGTCAATACAAGCCGAATATTGTATTTGTTGATGGAGATAACAAGCCAGTTGAAGTAATGAATCTAACAGAAGAGCATTCAACCATTCGTTAATGCATTTCGATTAGGGGCATGATTTATGGACGAATTACTTGCTTGCGCTACCATACAGGACGTATTGCTGCTCTGCTTCACTGACAACGGAAGCCAGCGCACGGGAATCGTTGGAGCACCGAATGAAACTTAGCTGTGAGACACACAATGAACGTGAGCCGATAAGACAACGATACGCAACACTTGTGAAGGTGGGATGGAATCGTGCTGCAACATGTATTCGAGACCATGAATGAACTGTTGGATGAAGTGATTGCTCAATACCCGCATGCGAAGGGAAAGCAAAAACAGGAACTCGATCATCAAGTGTCGCTACTTCGCTCCATGAGTGACCATATTGTGGAGGAGTGGCTGCGCTTCGAAGAGCGTCTGTCATTGTTAAGGCCCAAAGTAGGTAAGGGAAGCTCAGTACTCGTACAGCCATGCCCAGTGAAGGAGAGCAAAATAGCCATTCCGGACTATGGGGATCCCTATCAACGGGGTCAGGGGTATTATTTGCTCATGATGTATAAGGAAGCAGTTTTGTTTTTGGAACAGGCGGCTAAGAATCAGCCGGAGAATATCGAGGTGCGCGCATATTTGGCGATGTCGCACTTGCATTTAGGGAATTGTCAGGAAGCAGGACATCATTTTCAACTTATCATACCATTGACTGACAACAACAGCATGAAGGCGATTGCCTGCAATGCGCTTGGCTGCATTCATGCGAAGCAGCATCAGTTTGCACAGGCAGAAGCATGCTTCCTGAAAGCGCATGAATGGGATCCGGCTCTGCCGGAACCGATTATGAATTTGAAGGTATGCCAGTCCAAAAATGGCCATTTTGAACTCGGCGGCGAGCACATGATGCATATCCAATAACATGCATGTAATATCAATGATTCATGACATCTGAGGGGAACGTCTGTGTGGAAAAAATACGCACAGATGTTTCCCTCTAGTCATTTCCAAACGCCCAAACATCTGTTATGCTAAGAACAGAAATTGTGAGAGGAAAGCTATTGAGATGAGATTTGCTGTTTTGGATTTTGAGACGACCGGCAGTCAGCCGAACGATGAAATAATTCAAATTGGTCTGGTTATTCTTGGCCATGATTTGAAGATAGAACACGAATATCATACGCTTGTGCGGCCAACTGTTCCCATACCGGAATTTATATCGCAGCTCACTGGCATTACCGAGGAAGATGTGAAGGATGCTCCGGATATTGATGATGCCATGACGGGGCTTGTTCCTTTGTTAGGGGATGTCGTACTGGTCGGCCATAATGTGGCCTTCGATTATCAATTCCTATGCAGGGCGTTGGAACAGACAGGATATTTGCCGTTCACGGGTCGTATATTAGATACAATTGAGCTGCTTCGCATCCTCTTTCCATCGCTGCCTTCCTTCCAGCTTGGCTCTGTATCACATGAGATGGGAATTGTTCATGATCGGCCACACCAAGCAGATAGTGATGCGAGGGCGACAGCAGATATATTTATTCGCTGCTTAGAAGCGATTGACCAGCTTCCGTTGTTGACGCTACAGCGCGTCGTTGATGTCTTTGGCGATCAAGAGGAGCGGGACTTGAAGTGGTTGCTCGCAGAGAAGCTTCAGGAGCGCGAGGTGTCTGATTGGACAGAAGAAGAAGGGTATTATCCGTTCCGCCAATTGACGTTGAAGCAAGCGGATTGGACAGAGACGGAGGCGCCGCGTGATTCTTCAGCAGAGAACCCGCTTAAGGGGGTTACCTTCGCCCAGTTCCTGGATCAGGTCAAGACGAATCTGGCAAGCCAATTGGACAATTATGAGCCGCGCGAATCGCAGGAGCAGATGTTCAATGAAGTGATGGAGTGCTTCGAACAAGAGCATCACCTGCTAATCGAAGCGGGAACTGGTACCGGCAAGTCGCTTGGGTACTTGCTGCCATCCATATATCAGAGTGTTTCTCAAGAGAGCAAAGTGATTGTTAGCACACACACAATCAATCTGCAAGAACAGCTGAGACAGCGTGATTTGCCGCTCTTGGAGAAGATTGTGCCGGTTCCATTTAAGGCATCCGTATTAAAAGGCCGCAGTCACTATTTGTGTTTGAGAAAATTTGAACATAAAATAAGTAATAGAGAGTATGTACATGCACGCGATGATAGTTTGACAGCTGCTCAAATGCTGGTGTGGCTCAGTCAGACGGAGCATGGAGATGACGAAGAACTGCATTTCGTTCATAAGGGTGCAGACTTCTGGGATACCGTTGCCAGTGATAGTGATTCCTGTCTGAATCGCGCATGTCCTTGGTTCCGTCGGTGCTTCTACCACCGGGCGAAGAATGATGCGAATTTATCGGACATTATTATAACGAATCACTCCCTATTGTTTACGGACGTGATTGCGGAGCATCGTTTGCTCCCCGCATACGAGCAGCTTGTCGTAGACGAAGCACATCACTTCGAAGAAACGGCAGGCAAACATTTAGGCATTCACTTGCAATATTTTTCACTCATTCATCCGCTGACCCAATTGTTCAAAGACAGCAAAAATGGTGCGCTTGTATTGTTGCAGCAGCGTCTTCGCTTGTCAGGCAATGAAAAAGCGCTCGTATGGGCTGAAGGGATCGAGAAGCTGTTAACACAGCTTGTTGATGTTAAGGATCAATGGGATCGGCTGCATGAGCTGCTCTATCAAATGCTTCCTTCCATGAATGAAGCGGGGCAGGCGGAAGGCGGGCAAGCTGTTCTCCGGCTGCCATCTGGCAATCGTCCTGATGGATGGAGCTCCGTATCGGAGCTCGAAGGCGATATTCACACGCGTTTAAGTGATATTGTTCGTTCGGGGGAGAAGCTCGTCAATGAATGGAAGGATTATGATGATGATGAAGTGCAGGGCGTTACGGCTGATGTGACAGGTTTATTCAAGGACATAGGGCAGCTTCGCGATGAATTCCGTGAATTTATGCAAGGCAAGGATGCGGATACCGTGTACTGGATGGAGGGCAATCTCCAATACAAGCATAAATCAATGCAAATGTATGCGGTCCCTGTCGATGTAAGCGAAGCGCTGAAGCGATACTTCTTCGAGCCGAAGAAGAGCGTAATCTTAACTTCTGCTACATTGTCCGTTGATAAATCATTCCAATTCGTAGCTGAACAGCTTGGCTTGAAGGATGCGCAGCGGGATGGTCGTCTAAATACGGTCATACTCCCGTCGCCGTTCAACTACCGGGAGCAAGCACTTGTTGTCATCCCGCGTGACTTCCCTAGTGTGAAGGGAGCATCAGATGCCAAGTTTAACTCGACGCTGATGCAGTCCTTGGCTGATGTAGCCAAGGTAACAGAAGGACGTATGCTTGTCTTATTCACGTCATACCGCATGCTGCGGGATGTGTATGAACCGCTGAAGGAGGCGCTTAGCCTGCATGGCATTCAAGTGCTTGGACAAGGGATTGACAGCGGCAACCGAAGCAAGCTGACACGCCGATTCCGAGATCAGCCGAATTCAGTCCTGCTAGGAACGAGCAGCTTCTGGGAAGGCGTTGATATTCCAGGAGATGCGTTGACATGTCTTGCGATTGTACGACTGCCATTCCAGCCACCGAATCATCCACTCGTGGAAGCGAAGTGCGATCGGCTGAAGCGGATGAATCAGAATCCATTCCGCAAATATTCCGTACCACAGGCTGTAATTCGCTTCAAGCAAGGATTCGGCCGCCTTGTGCGTACGACGCAGGATAAGGGAATTGTCATCATTTATGACACTCGTGTAATAGAGACAAGCTACGGCAAACATTTTCTTTACTCGCTGCCTGGCCCAAAAATGGAGCATATGGCAACAGAACAACTTGTACCACGTATTGATACGTGGCTAGACCATAATCAAAGAGGCATTGGAGAGCGATGAGAGGGGCTTGTTCAGAATGAAAGCACTAAAGATATCAGAAGCTGTCGTTCGGCGATTACCCGTGTATTTACGTCATCTATTGGAATTAAAGCAGCGAGAAGTACTCACAGTTTCTTCTCAAGATTTGGGACAGAAGCTGAACTTGAATCCTGCGCAAATTCGGAAGGATCTAGCGTATTTCGGCGACTTTGGCCGCAAGGGCATTGGGTATGATGTATCGTATTTGATTCAACAAATCAGACATATTTTGAAACTGGATCAAGTTATCCATGTTGGATTGGTCGGTGCAGGTAAATTAGGTCACGCACTCTGTAATTACACCGTATACTTGAAAGATAATATGAAGATTGTTGCAGTGTTCGATGCACAGGAATCCAAAATCAATACCGAGATAAATAACCTGAAAGTTCAGCCTATGTCTGACTTAATTACGACGGTACGCGAGAAGCAAATCCGCATCGGGATTATCACGGTTCCTGCTACAGAGGCTCAGTATGTAGCTGATCAATTTGTAGAGGCGGGAGTAGAAGCGATCTTGAACTTTGCGCCTGTCATTTTGAGGGTTCCTTCGAATATCCGTGTGCATACTGCCGATTTTACAACGGATTTGTTCAGTTTGGCCTATTATTTATCTGATAATGGAAAGGAAGTACCCGCCGAATGACACACCGAATCATTATTAAAAATGGCATGTTCGCCGATTTATCTTCAAGTGCGAAGAAGTCCTCCATTCATGGTTTCATGGTTGTAGAGAACGATCGCATTGTTCATATTGGATCGGAGCTGCCGGAGCAATATGCAGCAGTTGATGCTGAAATCATCGACGGCAAAGGTCTATTTTTCATTCCCGGCCTTGTTAATACACATGGGCATGCTGCAATGTCGCTGCTACGAGGGTATGGTGATGACTTGGCGCTTCAGACATGGCTGCAGGAGAAAATGTGGCCAATGGAAGGCAAGTTCACGGCTAATGATGTCTATTGGGGAACAGCTCTGTCTGTGATCGAAATGCTGAAGGGCGGTACAACAACCTTCGTAGATATGTATGACTACATGGACGAAGTAGCGAAGGTATGTGAGCAATCCGGTATCCGTGCATCGCTTATGCGCGGTGCGATTGGCTTATGCCCAGAGGATGTACAGCGCGAGAAGCTGAACGAGGCGATTCAATTCGCGAAGGATTGGAACGGAAAGGCAGACGGCCGCATTCGCACGATTATGGCGCCGCATGCTCCGTATACTTGTCCTCCGGCCTTTATTGAGAGCTTCGTACAGGCTGCTCATGATCTGGATTTGCCATTACACACACATATGTCAGAGACAAAGGCAGAAGTTGAACAGAACGTGAAGGATTATGGACTGCGTCCGGTTGCGCATTTGGAGAAGCTCGGATTCTTCTCGCGTCCTTCCTTCGTTGCGCATGCTGTCCATTTGACGGACGAAGAGATTGAGACGCTTGCGAAATATCAAGTTGCGGTGTCCCACAATCCAGGAAGCAACCTGAAGCTTGCGAGCGGTGTCGCTCGTGTTCCTGAGATGCTGCGTGCGGGTGTTGTTGTATCCTTGGGTACAGACGGTGCAGCAAGCAACAACAATCTGGATATGTTCGAAGAAATTCGCCTAGCGGCCTTGATTCATAAAGGGGTGTCCGGCGATCCAACTGCGGTTCCTGCTGCAGAGGCACTGCGCATGGGAACGATCTATGGTGCGCAGACCATTCGCCTTGACGATATTGGGGCGCTTGAAGTAGGCATGAAGGCTGACTTCGTTGCGGTAGATATTGATCAGCCTCATTTCCTACCACATACCGACTTGGTATCTCACATGGTATATTCAGCGTCTGCGAAAGATGTCAAGCATGTATGGGTTGACGGCAAGCAGGTCGTGAAGAATGGGGAATGCTTGACGATGGATGAAGAACGAATCCTTCGCGAGGCGCAGCAATGCTTTGATGGCTTGCTGGCAAGATAGGCAGGAGGAGAATTCATGCAGAGAAGACGCGTACGCCGGAGATCGCATAGGAAATGGTTGATTCCGGTACTCGTTCTCTTATTTCTAGTCGGATTGTTCTTCGCCTCTTATCAGTATGTGCAATACATCAATAAGGACGAACGGGTCAAGGAAACGGAAATAATAAAGCGGGCGAATGAAGCAGTGAAGCTCGTAAATGTGACAGAAGTGGAGAAGGGTGTATGGGATCAAGTCGTATATATGGTGCGGGGAACTGACGAACATGGTCAGGAGCAGACCGTGTGGGTACTACCTGATAAGGTAACACCTATGGCTGAATCAACCTCTAAAGAGACGATTCAAGCCCAGATAGAAGCCCAATATCCGGATGCGGATGTAATTCGCATTACGCCAGCATATAAGGATGATCAATACGTATGGCAAGCTTTGGTCAAACGCAAAGATGAACAAGGGGTTGTCCATTACTTCTATCATTTCTATTCATTTGCGAATGGTTCCTCAATAGGGGATGTTTATACGCTGCCTAATAAATAACATATTCAATGTTAGCTAATAACGAGTAATAGGCAATTTTGCAGCGCTGCTGCTTTGCATAAGACGTACATATTGTACGCTATGCGAAGCAGCAGCGCTTTTTGTGTTGGAGTAACTCCATTTCGATGGCAATCATGGTACACATTACATCCATAGTTGAAGTGACATATGTGATATACTCTTGATATATCAGAAAGAGTTTACTAGGGGTATTGATATATATATTTGCAACAGGAGGTTTCAGCATGGCGAAAAAGATACGAATCATGCCTACTTTGCTCATTATGGTCACGACAGCTGTTGCACTATTTGGAGGTTGGACACTGTATGAACGTAATTTCGTGAAGCAGCCTGTGGAACGAATATTGAAGCAGCATGCTGAAATTACGCAGTATGATGTTCAATGGTATCCCGATGCGCTGCAAGTGAAGCTGAAGAGCAAGGATGGCACTAATATTAGCAGCCTAATTGAACGAGTATCAGACGAGCTACAACAGAATTCGAACGGGAAAAAGTAAAATTGGAATACTTGAATGATGAGAGCACGCCGCTCATAGATAAGTTATGGTCACGTGCAATGTTCGACATTGCAGATGCAATGGTACATCAGAAATACAGCGATATTCCTGTTAGGTTGAAGGAACTGCAGCAGCAAAATTCAGGTATTCAGATTCACACGGAAATGGATTCACGATATGTGTATATTCAACTCAAGGATGAGAAAGGAAGCAAAACCGTATTGCTTCCTTTGCAAGCATCGCCTGTGGGGGTATGGCCTAATGAAAAAGCAACGGCAATCCGTTCGTAGTTGGGAATTGGCATTAGGGATTGTGATCCCAGCGATATTATTTGTCAGTTATCTTGGAGTTAATATATGGCCGGTCATCGCAGCAGTTGCCGCGATTACTGCTCTTCTGCTCTTTGTAAATCGCAGAGGACAAGCTGGCTTGGCGCGTTCGTCAGGGCGTGCGAAGCAAGGCAATAATCAGATTAGTGAAATGAGCTTCGATCGTATTG
Organism: Paenibacillus sp. E194; assembly: GCF_000935845.1. Lineage (NCBI taxonomy): Bacteria > Bacillati > Bacillota > Bacilli > Caryophanales > Paenibacillaceae > Paenibacillus > Paenibacillus sp. E194. The sequence goes on along the minus strand of NZ_JMDX01000097.1, from coordinate 9,975 downwards.
GCGGGCAGGATAGAGCCAAGAATGAATTGATTGAAGCTCTTGATTTTCTGGTTCGACCAGATGACATTCGTAAATTCGGGATTCGTCCTATGAAAGGGATATTGTTAACTGGCCCACCAGGGACGGGGAAAACGTTAATGGCGAAAGCATCTGCCCATTATGCTGATGCGATATTTATTGGTGTGTCAGGCAGTGAGTTTGTTGAAATGTATGTGGGTGTCGGAGCGGGTCGTGTACGAGAGCTGTTCAAGGAAGCAAGACAGCGTGCAGAGAAAGAGAAAAAACAAAATGCAGTTATCTTCATTGATGAAATTGATGTGATCGGCGGCAAGCGTGAAGGTGGGCAACAAAAAGAGTATGATCAGACGCTCAACCAGCTGTTGACGGAGATGGACGGATTGTATGCAGATGAGTCGCCGCGCATTCTAGTAATGGCAGCCACGAACCGTAAAGAGATGCTGGACAGTGCATTGCTGCGCCCAGGCCGTTTTGATCGTCATATCCAAGTAGATATGCCGGATAAGAAGGGACGCAAGCATATTTTGGAGCTGCATGCTGCAAATAAGCCACTGGCGAAAGAAGTAAGTCTGGATCAAATTGCAGAAGAAACGTTTGGCTTCTCAGGCGCTCAATTAGAGAGCGTCTTGAATGAGGCGGCTATTTATGCAATGCGTCAGGAGCAAGAGGCGATTACGATGGAGCATCTCTCGCTTGCGATTGATAAGGCGTTAATGGGAGAGAAGAGTGATCGAGAGACGAATGAGGAAGAACGACGCCGGGTGGCGATTCATGAACTTGGACATGCGATAGCCGCAGAGCTTGTCCGGCCGGGAAGCGTATCTCAAGTTGCGTTAAGCCCTCGCGGTCAAGCATTAGGCTATGTCCGACATCAACCACAGGGAGATCGCTACCTGTATACAAAGCCATTTCTTGAGGACCAAATCATCATTGCGCTGGGCGGATCGGTAGCAGAGGAGTTGTTCTACGGCAACCGTAGTACGGGTTCTCAGGGGGACTTCGATCAAGCACTCAACATTGTAGAGACGATGGTGAATGCAGGATTGACGGATCTCGGCATTGTACGTTTGAAACATCTCTCACCAGATGTCTTGACAAAAGAAACGCAGACGATTATGGTAGATTTGACCTATCGAACGCGTGAATTGTTGGAACAGCACCAAGATGCTTTTGAGCGATGTTTGCAGCGTCTGTTGGAAGAGGAATTGGTGAACGGAGATACGTTCCGGTGTCTGTTATGTGACAAGAAACAATTACCAGCGTGATTTCACGCTGGTTTTTCTTTTTTGCTCTCATATTCATGATAAGATAAGGTGAGGTACCTATGCACTGATAACGAAACCATCATCTCGGGTACACTATGCAGAGCATAGCAACAGGAAAGGTGGAAGAAACCATGTTTTTCAAAAAGATCGGCGTCATCGGCGGCGGTACAATGGGCCAAGGCATTGCTGAAATGCTTGCTGTCAAAGGCTTGGACGTGCTGTTGGTGGAGCAATCGCCGGAGAAGCTGGACCACGCGTATGAAATGATTGAAACGAGCCTGGACAAGCAGCTTGAAAAATGGGCAATCACACAGGCCGAGAAAAAATTAATTCTTTCGCGCATACATAAAGTGACGCATCTGGCGGAACTGAGTGCATGCGATATGGTAATTGAAACAATATCTGAAGATCTGGAAGCGAAGAAATTGGTCTTCGCTGAATTGGATCGCGTATGCCCAAGCAGCATTATCTTGGCGAGCAACACATCTACACTGTCCTTGACAGAAATGGCAAGCTCAACGAAGTATCCTGAGCGTGTTATTGGCATGCACTTTATTCATCCGGTATCCAAAGTCGATCTCGTGGAAATTATCCGCGGGTTGAAAACTTCTGACACTACATTCAATGAAACTAAACGTTTTGTTGAAGAAGTTGTGCAAAAGAAAGGCATCATGGTTTATGAGTCGCCAGGCTTTGTGACTTCACGCATGATCTGCCTCCTCATCAATGAGGCATTGCATGAATTGCAAGAAGGCGTCGCTTCTGCAGAAGATATCGACAGCGCGATGAGAATCGGATATAATTTCCAATACGGGCCGCTTGAAATGGCTGACCGTTTCGGCTTGGATTCCATACTTGCAGCGTTGGAGCGCATGTTCCGCGAGTTCGGCGATATTAAATATCGTCCGTCCGTATTGTTGAAAAAAATGGTGCGCGCAGGCCACCTCGGCGTGAAGTCGGGCGTCGGATTTTTCAAGTATGATAAGGATGGGGATAGACTATGAAAATACTCGTAATCAATGCAGGCAGCTCCTCACTTAAATATCAGCTGTATGATATGAAGGACGAATCGGTACTGGCAGCAGGCCGTGTAGAACGTATCGGAATGGATTCCTCCATTCTCATTCACGAACCGCATCACACGGATGAAATTACAGAAGTAAGTGAAATTCTTGACCATACGATTGCGATTCGTAAAGTATTGGACAAGCTGACAGATGCTAAGGTTGGCGTAGTTAAGACGATTAACGAGATTGAAGCTGTTGGACACCGTGTCGTGCACGGCGGTGAATCGTTCAGCAATTCCGTATTGGTTGACTCCGAAGTCAAAACGGAAATCCGTCGTCTGTTCGATCTGGCTCCGCTGCATAACCCTGCTCACATGATGGGTATTAAGGCAGTAGAAACGAACTTGCCGGACGTACCGCAAGCAGTTGTGTTCGATACTGCTTTCCATCAAACGATGCCTAAGAAGGCATACATGTACGCGATTCCGAAGGTGCTCTATAAGAAGCACAAAGTTCGTCGCTACGGCTTCCACGGGACTTCCCACAACTATGTAAGCCAACGTGCGGCTGAAGTTGTTGGACGCCCGCTCGAAGACTTAAAGATCATTACTTGCCATATCGGTAATGGCGGTAGCTTGACAGCGGTTGAAGGCGGCAAATCGATCGACACTTCGATGGGTATGACTCCGCTTGAAGGATTGATGATGGGTACGCGCAGTGGTGACTTGGATCCAGCTGTCGTACCATTCACTATGATGAAGGAAGACTTAACGGTCAACGAAGTCAACTCCATGTTGAACAAGCACAGCGGCTTGCTTGCAATCTCTGGCTTGTCCAGCGACATGCGTGAAATTACGGATGCAATGGCTGAGGGCGAACCAAATGCTACATTGGCATTCGAAATGTATGTATATCGCCTGCGCAAGTACATCGGTTCATATGCTGCAGCGATGGACGGTGTAGATGTGATCGTATTTACGGCAGGTGTGGGTGAGAACTCCATCGTAATCCGTGAAGCAACATGCGAGAAGCTGACGTTCTTGGGCGTTGAAATTGATCCGGAGCTGAATAAGATTCGTTCGAAAGAACCGCGTCTCATTTCGACTCCGAATTCCAAGGTCAAAGTTCTTGTCGTTCCTACGAACGAGGAGCTTATGATTGCACGGGATACTTATCGCCTTGTACAAGAATCGAAATAATGCGTAAGGGAGAGAGCGATCGATGACGACGACTTGTGTCATCCGCGAAGTTAGCCGCCATGTGGGCGAAGAAGTCCGCATGGGGTGCTGGCTGCACAACAAGCGTTCCAGCGGCAAGATTCAATTCCTGCAGCTGCGTGACGGTACTGGATTTATCCAGGGTGTTGTAGTGAAAAGTGAAGTGCAGGAAGAAGTCTGGGAAGCGGCGAAGAGCTTAACACAAGAGAGCTCCTTGTATGTAACCGGGACAGTTCGTGAAGAGCCACGTTCCAAGTCCGGTTTTGAAATGACTGTAACGAATGTGGAAATCATTCAGATTACAGAGAATTATCCAATTACGCCAAAGGAACACGGTGTTGATTTCTTGATGGATCACCGTCATTTGTGGCTCCGTGCACCGAAGCAGCATGCCATCTTGACGATCCGTGGAGAAATCATTCGTGCGGTACAGCAATTCTTCGATGAGAAGGGCTTCACACTGGTGGATCCTCCGATCCTGACGCCTTCTTCTTGTGAAGGGACGACAGAGCTGTTCCATACGAAATACTTCGAAGAAGATGCATTCTTGACACAGAGTGGTCAGCTGTACATGGAAGCTGCTGCAATGGCACTCGGTAAGGTATACTCGTTCGGACCGACGTTCCGTGCTGAGAAGTCGAAGACGCGCCGTCACCTGATCGAGTTCTGGATGATCGAGCCGGAAATGGCGTTCGTCGATCATGAACAGAACCTGAAGGTGCAGGAGCAATTCGTATCGCATATCGTACAATCTGTGCTGAAGAACTGCCGTCCGGAGCTGGAAACGCTTGGCCGTGACACTTCCAAGCTGGAGAAATGTGTAGCGCCATTCCCACGCATTACGTATGATGAAGCAATCAAATTCTTGCAAGAGCAAGGATACGATATTCCTTGGGGTGAGGACTTCGGTGCACCGCATGAAACGGCAATCGCTGAGAAGTATGAGACGCCTGTATTCATCACGCATTACCCAACGAACATCAAGGCCTTCTACATGAAACCAGATCCGAACCGTCCAGAAGTCGTTCTGTGTGCGGATATGATCGCTCCAGAAGGTTACGGAGAGATCATTGGTGGATCTCAGCGTATTGATGATCCTGCCTTAATGGAAGAACGCTTCAAGGAGCATGAACTGTCTCCAGAAGCGTACCAATGGTATATGGACTTGCGCAAATACGGTACTGTTCCACATTCCGGATTTGGTCTCGGGTTGGAACGTACAGTAGCTTGGATCTGTGGATTGGATCATGTTCGTGAGACAATTCCGTTCCCTCGCTTGTTGTATCGCTTGTACCCATAAGCACATTGCTTGGATTACACATTTTATGAAGATCGTCCCGTATCGCAACAGCGATGCGGGGCGTTTTTTTCACTAGTGAAAAAGCCCTATTTCTACTGTTTGTAAACGTTGCCAATTTAGTGCTTATCAAATAGCCGTTCGTATGAGACAATAGAGGGGTAGTGAAGCGGAGAGGGGATTTATTGTATGAGTGGAGACGCTTTTCGCACCTTTGCTAAAGGGATGGCGCTAGGCATGCAATCAGGCAGCACCAGTGTGCCGTACCATCTTCTGCGCTGTTATCGGCAGTTGAAGCTGAACGATACGGAGGCTATGCTGCTCATTCAGCTTATGGGCTTTAAGCAGCAGGAAATGAAGGACTTTCCGACGATTGATGAGCTGCAGGAACGAATGGGAACAGCTCCAGAACTTGTGATCAAATCACTTCAGCGCCTGTTGAAAGATGGATTTATTAGCATTGATGAGGAGATCGATGCGGCTACGGATATTCAATATGAGCGTTATAATCTGACTGGATTATGGGAGAAGATGGCTGTGCTCGTGACGGAAGAGATACGAGCGGAACGTCAGCGACTCAGACAATCATCTGCCTTAACGGATTCGGATCAGCCGAATCTGTTCAATATATTCGAGAAGGAATTCGGTCGTCCACTTTCACCAATGGAATGTGAGACGATAGCTGGGTGGATTGATCAGGATCACTATCCAGAGGAACTGATTTTATTAGCGTTGAAGGAAGCCGTCTTTGCAGGTAAGGTGCACTTTCGCTATGTGGATCGCATCTTGCTGGAATGGAGCCGCAACCGCGTTCGTTCGATTGAAGATGCGAAGGCTTATACACAGAAATTCCGTTCTAGTGGAAGATGAGGTATGAGTTCCTGTAAGTCTGCATGGGAAAATAATTCTGGGGTTGCTGCAGAGAGGCTGTAATGGTGTTTCGGCGGCAATCTCAGATCATAATCTTAATTTGGTTCTACGATCATGTATCTATGGACGAACACTGATAGCTTGATTTTGACCTTGATATGGAAATGTATAAAAATCTCCGCCTTTTACTTCTCATTTGATATAACCTCTACATATATTATTTTTACCTGGATCTTTACCTTTCTTGATTTTCCTTTATTTACTCGAAACGATATATTCAATCTGGAGCTCTCAAAATGCTTTTATGTGAGTTTTGTTTAGATCGCTATGGAGGAACAAAGCATGATTTATTTTCAAAATAGTGCAGAAGGATCTGAAGGACTTTGCAATCAGTTAATGTCCGTTTTTCGTGCTGTTGGTGAAGCGTTATATCATGCGAGCGAGGGCTCTCCTGCAGGAATCCTTTTACAAAAGGTTCAAACGAGAACCTCGGTGGATTTTGATGTTACTCCGTATTTTCGAAGCATTGCAATCGATTGCTTCGTTGATGTACATGCGTTGCAGCAATTACTGTCAAATCGACAGATTGATGTGAAACGCGCTGAAGAAGTACATGCAGAAGTACGTAATCAAGCGGTTAACTGTAAAAGGTATCCATCCGCCAGATGTCTGCAATCGAAAATAAAAATAGCGGATTGTTCATTGCCAATGCCTTTCCTTTCGCTAAGCATATCGTAGAATTATCTAATTTCATTATCTCTAACCTATCCGAGAAGCATCAGTGGATAGCAGCTCATCTTAGAATTGAAAAAGATTTATTGCTAATCTCTGATATTAAAATTATGGGCTTAGAACATTATGCGGAAAGTCAGCTTCACTGTATTTATGCTTGTATGGAGGCTAAGCAAAAGGTATCAGCTATGTATTTAGCATCCGGTTTATCGGATGAAGAGTATGCGGCGATAGAAAAAGAGATAGTGGAAAAAAACGGGAATATTATGATTTATAATAAAAAAATAGTGTTAGAAGGATGCCCGGATCTGAAGCAGAAATTTGACTCCTTATGTTTAGAGGAACAAGCGTTGGTCGATTGGCTCGTATGTATTCATGCTCCTTATTTTATTGGCCCACATTCCTCATCCTTTTCATATTTAGCGGGTTACATGCGTCATTATCGTGGTTATCATCCAGATGCGATGGAGTTATTTCCAACGTATCAACCCTATTGGGATATGTGGTTTCCTTGCGTATAGGTGTGGTCATTCCTGCACATGAATGATAAAGCCCTCTGTCTATTGTGACTGAGGGCCTTATCTGTTTTATGGAACAATAGCTAGAATTTATTGATGAAGTGCTTGTTTACGGTATACATATTCGAATAAAAATTCGAATGCCTCCAGATGACGTTTGGCCTCAAAGGCATTGGCACCCCAAGCATATATACCGTGCTTCCGCAGCAGAATACCCGGAATAAGGGGGTCAAGAGACGCTGTAACACAGGGTACGATACGGGGGATATCAGCGTAGTTAGGTACAACAGGGATGTGAATTTGTGCGTCTTCCTCCCAAATATTAAACGCTTTAATTAATTCCACGCCTTCGACGGGTACAGCACCACGATCCCCATATAAATCAGATACGATCGTGTTGAATACCGTATGTACGTGGAAGATGGCACCACATCCAGTGAGTCGATAAATTTCACAATGAATTAAGGTCTCGGCACTAGGCTTGAGATGAGTGGCTTCCGTTGCACGGCCATTCTCATCGACGAACAGGAAATCTTCGGGAGTATGGACCGATTTGTCTTTGCCGCTGGCTGTGATGGCAAATTGGAAGTGTTCTTCCTGTATGTCACCAACACGAACGGAGAGGTTACCGCTTGTTCCTGGGAACCAGTGGCGGCTGGCAAATTGCTCTTTGATTGTTCGCAGCTCGGCAAGTGCTCGCTGCTTCTGCTCTAAAGTGAGCGTATGCGTATTCATTCTATAGTTTGGCTCCCTTCACTTCATCCACTTCATCATCCGATCTACGGATGAGTTATCTGTGTATTGGAATGACTCAAATGTTCAATAATATCATAAAACGTCTGGAACGGCGCATATGGGAGCTGAAGCTCATCACATCGTTCGATTAATTGCGCTCTGGCAAACACGAAATCAGCTAACTTGGCTGCGGTAAAATCAGTGACGCTGTCGCCTATGACAATACGCTCATACTGATCCTTAGGGAAGCGGCGCACGATAGTTGTTTTGCACATCCCACAATCATTCGTACATGGCGGCTGACAATAATGCGGCCATGTAATCTGAATCTTATCACCACTAAAGTCACTGCCATTGCAATAGATGTGATCGGCAGGTATTTGAAAAGGCTTCAGCAGCGGATACACGAAGAAATCGATGCCGCCGCTTGTAATATATAGTTCGATCCCTTCTGCTTGGCAGAACTGAACGAATTGCTCGAAACCAGGGCGAATGCGTGCCTGTGTTACGGCGTATTGAATAACCTCTTCTTGCAAGGAAGAAGGGAGCAGGGCGAACATTTCTCCGACCCCTTGGCGAATCGACTTGCGTTCATGGATGACGTCCTGCACGATTTTGTCCCATCCAGGCGGCTTGAAATGTCTAATAATTGACACGATGTTATCATTTTCAGTTATCGTTCCGTCGAAATCACAAAAGACAACTCGAAGCTTCTTCTCGGCGCTCACTTCTTCACACCCCACAATCCAATTGCGGCAGCCAATGGTTTAGAGATTGCGGCTCTTGCTTCTAAGGTGTTACCCTTCAAGACGGCATCAATGGCATCGACAAATGCGTGTCCTCCTGCAGCTGTTCCCATTGGATGGCCGTGAATACCGCCTCCGGCATTGACGACAACATCGTTGCCGAAATCTTGCATAATAAACGGAACCAAGCCAGGATGTATACCCGCGGAAGGCACAGGGAAGCTTCTCTTATGTATCGCTTCAAATGAATCATTCACACTTGTCAGAGCGTGGCGGATCCCTTGCGTCTCTTCTTTCGGCATTGTTACCGAACCATATGGGGAAGGGAAGAGTACGAGATCAGCACCAGCTAATCGCATGAGTTTGCCAAGCAGAAGTGGGGCGGCAATTCCATGCTCCTTCGCTGGGTAGTAGGCACCGGCAAGTGCAGGATGAGCTGCGATTGGAACTGTAATATCTGGATCTTGGCTCAATCCATGCAGGACGTCGTACCCGTAGCTTAATACGTTGAAGAGCAAGGCATTTGCTCCAGCTTCGATTGCGCGGAGTGCATGATCACGAAGGGAGAACGTAGACCCTGTTAAGTTCACGGCATACAGCAATTTCTTGCCCGTCACTTGTTCGGCACGAGCGGCAGCCTCCATACATGCGCGGACACGCATGTCGATCGGTGTGAGGGGATTTTCAAATAAAATCTCGTCATCCTTGATCAAATCAACTCCGCCAAGTGCTTGCTGGTAGAACTGCTCCTTCAATGCTGCTAGATCATGACCGATGACAGACTTGAAAATGCTCATTAACAGTGGGCGGTCATGGACGCCCAGCAGTTCGCGAACTCCATAGATTCCATACTTAGGCCCTTTAAAAGAAGCTGTAAATGTATCGGAAAAATCAATATCGAGAAGTTTAATCCGACCATCCATGGACAGCTTGCCGAACGCCGTAACGAGTAGGGCAGGAATGTCAGGACTAAAGTTAATGTCCGGATAAGCAATTGCAATATCCGCGTAGCGTTCCCCAAGAACATCTGATGGATGTTCCTCAATCGAGATTACCTTGCCGAGATGCTTCGACATCTCGGCCTTTCTCGCCTCAGGGAGCTCGGTCCAGCTCCCGACCGTCAATCCAACGGCAATTCCTTCGGCTTTCTTATGAAAGTCTGCACGATCATCGAACAGCCGATAGGTGGCGACGCAGTGATCTTTCATTCAATTTCCCTCCCAATTTGGTGTTCCATTTCCTGAGATCGCTCTGCAGCGCGGTGCACAGCAGATACAATGGTTTTATTTACATGATGGGTGTTCATCACGTCTAAGGCAGCTTGGGTCGTGCCGCCAGGGGAGGTCACCTTACGGCGAAGCTCAGCGGGTTCCTCCTGTGTTAGCCGTACCATTTCAGCCGCACCTAGAACAGTCTGGACGGTTAAATCCCGCGCATCCTCTTTTGTAAGTCCGCCTTCTACAGCTGCTTGCATCATCGCTTCCATGACATAGTACAAATAAGCTGGGCCGCTACCAGACAAGCCTGTCACAATATTCATATGCTGCTCTTCAACTTCTACTGCGATGCC
>NZ_JMDX01000096.1:0-21160 GCF_000935845.1 Paenibacillus sp. E194 | reverse complement strand
TCATGCAGCAGTCTCAAGTTCCGATATCGCGGGAATAGGACAGCAACAGAGAATTGGCATACCGGCTAGTGCTTCTCAATTGGGGCCACAATCCTTCGATAATGAGCTGCGATCACGGTCGGTAGATGGGTCGAGTCAAGCTCCGATTATGTCAACGGCTGATCGCTATTATGCTGCTTTAACCGAACATACTGTAATGCTAAATCCTTCGAGCACTGATGCAACGGTAATGCTTGGAGAAATGGAAGAGCAAGGGGAAGGATCGCAGCAGGAACCATACCTGCAGCAGCTCGATGAAGCGGGAATAACTGTGGTAGGAACTCATCAAATCCGTGGATTTCCATTCATAATAGGGCGTGCTGAGCAAGGGGTGAGTCATCGAAATGATAGCATGGGGGTATCCAAGCACCATTGTGAATTGATTTGCACATCAGAGGGCAACTTGGAGCTTCGGGATTTGGGATCGAGAAATGGAACGGAGCTGCAGGGTGAACTATTGATTCCCTACAAGCTATACCCGTTGAAGGATGGGGACAAGCTCGCAGTTGCTCGTTCGCAGTATATATTCCGAGCTGGTTAGAAGGGTCAGATAGTGTGTCTGACCCTCTTTGTTATGTTATGCCGTTATTACCGAGTAACTAAGGTCAACTCATGGAGGATTCTAATATATACATCAGAAAGATCTAAGATTTACATCTACAACTTTGCGTTTCATGTAAGTTCAGTCGCACTTCCATTCGGAATGATAATCAGATGTATTCTGATCATCGGGATGTAGTGCGATTTTTCCCCGAATTACGCAGCTCGGTTAGCGCCTTATCCAGCGTTCCATAATGGAAGGTGAAGCCATGCTCCAGTGCCTTAGCTGGATAGACACGCTGCCCTTCCAGCAATAGTGAGGACATTTCCCCAAATAGAAACTTGAAAGCTATAGCAGGAACGGGCATCCAATGGCGGCGATGGTATACTCGCGCAAGCGTTCTGCCGAAGTCGTCGTTTGTTACGGATTCGGGGGAAGAGGCGTTGACGACTCCCTCAATCGAGTCTTGCAGGACAAAATCAATAAGCCGAACCATGTCCGCAATATGTATCCAAGATAAAGGCTGCTTCCCGGAGCCTATTCGTCCTCCTACGCCCAGCAAATACGGCAGCTTCATCATTGGATATGCCCCACCTTCATTGGCGAGCACTGGCGCAATCCGCAACTTGACGCAGCGCGCGGCCGGAACGTGATCTGCTGCATCTTCCCATTGGTAGATGACATCGGTCAAGAAGCCATCTCCACCTGCATTGCTCATCTCATCGAATGTCCCTGTCTCGGAAGGCCCATAAATAGAGATGCCTGAGGCGCTAATATAGATGGGCAGCTTGCGGGACAGCTTGCCCGCCCATCCCGCAATTCTTCTTGCAGGAACGATTCGTGACGAGAGAATACGATTCCTTGCGATATTTGTCCATCGCTGATTTATGGTCTCGCCCGCCAGATTTACAACGGCATCCACGTTATGGCAATGCTCAGGGCAATGGGCAAGCTCCGACCAGCTAATAGCGTGAATGGAACTTCTTCCCTCATAGGCATGTAACTTCGCTGGGGAGCGGGTAACGACGATGAGCTCGTGTCCTTCTTGAAGCCAGAAGTCAACCAGGGCTCTGCCGATTAATCCAGTTCCGCCGCAAATCATCACTTTCACGTCTTATCCCTCCTAACATGTTAATAGAATGGATAGAACTAAGATGTGGGGAAAGTTTTGGATCATTTGTTAAGCAAATGCTTATATGGCGTATAATCGATTCCATTATTGTCTAGAAATTTAACGAGGCTTCGATAGTCTCGCTTAGGTGTAGCCATGATGTAGCCTTGAATGCAATGATCTTGCGTTACTTCTGTCGCACCGCACTCACAGGCTACCTGCCCGATTTTGGCTGCGATCGAATGACGTGCAATATCACGGAAGGGGGTTGGAACTGGCTCAACAAGCTTTTCTAGAAATGCTTTGGAGTCGTCAGTCCATAGGCTTCGGCTTTGCTCAACCCAGTAATTTTGCCAATCGAGCTTCGATTTCCCGTCATTCATGGGGAGTACTTTCATAAACTTGCGGAACATGAAGTAGCCGCCAATCGCCATGAAGCCTAAGAGGACGAATGTCCAAAATGCGATGGAATTCATAAACCAACGGCCTGGGCCATCGACAGCCATTGGAAAAAGGGTGAACGAGCTAAGCATAATTTCTCACCTCATATGTTTTGGTACTTTTTGCTAAGATGCTTACATCGAATTATACCCCATTCCTAGATTTATTTCGATAATCCTTGTAGAATAAGGGGAAATGATTTTGAAAGGAGCAATTACATGTTGAAAATTGGATCACACGTTTCGTTTTCCGATAAAGGGCTGTTGACTGCTACAAAGGAAGCTTTGTCTTACGGGTCAAGCTCATTCATGATATATACTGGGGCGCCGCAGAATACGCGTCGTAAGCCGATTGAATCGCTATATATTGAAGAGGGCAAGGAATTGATGGAGAAGCACGGCATCGGTGAAATTGTGGTGCATGCGCCGTACATTATTAACCTTGGATCGTACAAGCCGGATACGTTTGAGCTGGCCGTTAATTTCCTCCAGGAAGAAATTCGCCGCACAGACTGCATCGGTGTGAAAAATATCGTTCTTCACCCAGGTGCTTATACCGACAAAGATGCTGAGTTCGGCATCAACCGTATTGCAGAGGGTTTGAACGAGGTACTGAGCAATACGAAAGATACAGACGTCAATATTGCTCTGGAAACGATGGCTGGCAAAGGGACAGAGATTGGCCGGAGCTTCGAGGAAATTGCCTCGATTATTGAGAAGGTTGAGGATAATCATCGCCTAACTGTATGTTTTGACACATGTCATACTCATGATGCGGGTTACGATATCGTCAATGATCTTGATGGTGTATTGGAGCATTTCGATCGTACTGTTGGACTGAATCGTATCGCCGTTGTTCATATTAATGATAGCAAGAATCCACTTGGAGCCGGCAAAGACCGCCACGCACCAATCGGTGCAGGAATGCTTGGCTTTGAAACGATTCAACGCCTCGTGCATCATGAAGGGCTTGCTGGCCGTCCATTTATTTTGGAAACACCGTGGATCGGGAAGGACGCGAAGAAGCAGCGGCCGATGTATGAAGCGGAAATCGCCCTTCTACGCGGTGATGTAGACAAGCATTTCGGTGCAAGCTTTATCCCTGATGTGGAGCGCCTTGAGCATTTCTTCAAAGAGCATGATGTATCTCCTCGTGATTACGTATTGACGACATGGGATGTTATCAAGAAGGATGCAAAAGCAAGAAAGGCAGATCCGCGCGAGCCGATGGAACGTCTCTATGATATGGTTGCTGAAGCCAACCTGTTCCCTGAATTGAATGAGGAAGAGATTAATCAGCGTCTGACTGTTTGCTTGGCTGGACAAGCTGCCTGGAAATAAGCTGCTATAACTTGTGCGGAGATTAAGTCGCTGCAGAAGCAAAGCATCCGAAGGATACAAGTAGGCTGTACGGGTAATTTAGGAACGAATGAAGATAGCATGGGATACAGTTGGAATCATGATGGGGAATCTATGTAAGATTTGCAGAAAGCAATGCTAATTCATGGAGGAGAAACAAAGATGACGCACCAACACACGATGATTCATGCCCTTCAGCAGGCTGGGGAACAAGCCCGCAATCGCGCACGGATGTTAATTTCTTGCCCAGACCGAGCTGGGATCGTCTCTGCTGTATCTAAATTTCTATATGAACATGGGGCGAATATAGTCCAGTCCGATCAATATACAATGGATCCAGAGGGCGGCATGTTCTTCATGCGCATTGAATTCGACATGGAGCAGCTTGATGAGAAGCTGCCGCAGCTGCAGGCTGAATTCGAGTCTATTGCTTCGGAATTCAAGATGCAGTGGAGAATTTCTTGCGTGAGCAAGAAGAAGCGAATTGCAATCTTTGTCTCGAAAGAGGATCATTGTCTAGTTGAGCTGCTGTGGCAATGGCAAGCAGGCGATCTCGATGCTGAAATCGCGATGGTGGTGAGCAATCACCCAGATATGCGTGAATATGTAGAGTCCTTCGGAATTCCATATGTTCATATTCCAGTAACGTCAGGCAACAAGCCAGAGGCTGAACGCCAACAGCTTGAAGCAGTTGAAGGCAAGGCTGACCTGATCGTATTAGCGCGCTATATGCAAATTATTTCGCCGAAGTTTATTGAGAAATATCCGAATCGAATTATTAATATTCATCATTCGTTCCTACCGGCATTTGTTGGCGGCAAGCCGTATCAACAGGCCTACACCCGCGGCGTGAAGCTGATTGGAGCAACAGGCCATTATGTAACGGAAGAGCTTGATGGCGGGCCGATCATCGAACAAGACGTTCAGCGCGTAACGCATCGTGCGGATGTGGATGAACTGAAGCGCATCGGAAGAACGATTGAGCGTGTCGTCCTTGCTCGTGCTGTGCATTGGCATATTGAGGATCGAATCCTCGTTTATCAGAACAAAACGGTTGTGTTTAATTAAAATGATGGTATACTGGCTGTCTCCGGCTTGCAGTTGAATCTGCGGCTGGAACAGCTTTATTTAATTGCTCTGGTTAGGGATTGAATACCACTATATAATCCCACTGTTAAGTTGAGCATGAAGTTCGGTTATACTAGATCTTGATATCCATAGCTTTTCACACGTTAAAGTAGCATCGAATGGGCTAGTAATGGTACAATGAATGCAAAATAGAGCACAGCGTACAAGCTTGGTAGTTACGCAATTTCATTTGTTCTGTATAGCTTTCAGCTTGTGATGAGTAGGGACAAGGAGGAAATCAGCAATGACTGCAAACCAAATGAATATTGACGCGCTATCGGTGGCAGCGATTCGAACACTTGCCATTGATGCGATTGAAAAAGCGAAATCCGGTCACCCGGGCATGCCAATGGGTGCTGCTCCAATGGGATACCATCTGTTTGCAAAGGCGATGACGCACAATCCGACTAATCCAACCTGGATTAACCGCGACCGTTTCGTACTTTCCGCTGGACATGGTTCCATGCTGCTGTACAGCCTTCTTCACCTCAGCGGATATGACCTTCCTATGGAAGAAATCAAGAATTTCCGCCAATGGGGAAGCAAAACTCCAGGTCATCCGGAGTTCGGACATACAGCTGGTGTAGATGCAACGACAGGTCCACTCGGACAAGGGATTGCAATGGCTGTAGGTATGGCTATGGCAGAAGCACAACTGGGTGCAACATATAATCGTGACGGCTATTCCGTTGTCGATCATCATACGTTTGTTGTTTGTGGTGATGGAGATATGATGGAAGGTGTTGCCAGCGAAGCAGCATCGCTTGCAGGTCACTTGAAATTAGGTAAATTAGTCGTATTATACGATTCGAACGATATTACGTTGGATGGTGAATCCGGTCTATCCTTCAGCGAGAACGTGCGTCAGCGCTACGAGGCTTATGGCTGGAACACGCTGCTTGTTGAAGACGGCAATGATCTTGCTGCAATTGCGCAAGCGGTCGAGAAGTCGAAGCAGGATTCCAGCAAGCCGACATTGATCGAAGTGAAGACCGTAATCGGATACGGAAGCCCGAACAAGCAAGGCAAGGGCGGACATGGTGGTACACACGGTTCTCCACTCGGCGCTGATGAGGCGAAGCTGACGAAGGAATTCTATAAGTGGGGACACGAGGACTTCTTCGTACCTGAAGAGGTATACAACCACTTCGATACAAATGTGAAGCAGAAGGGGATTCAGGCGAACGAAGAGTGGAATAAGATGTTCCAAGCTTATCAAGCTGCTTACCCTGAGCTTGCGAAGCAATTCGAAACTGCAATTAGCGGACAGCTTCCTGAGGGATGGGATAAGGATCTTCCGGCATATGCGGCAGGAGACAAAGCATTGTCCACTCGCGTCGCATCTGGAAATGCCTTGAACGGTCTCGCGAAGAACGTTCCGAACCTGACAGGCGGTTCTGCTGACTTGGAGAGCTCCACAATGACACACCTGAATGATCTGACTGCGTTCCGTCCGGGCCAATACGACGGCCGCAACATTTACTTCGGTGTGCGTGAATTTGCCATGGCGGCGGCAATGAACGGTATGGCATTGCATAGTGGTGTGAAGGTATTCGGTGGTACGTTCTTCGTATTTACGGATTACCTGCGTCCTGCTGTTCGTTTGTCTGCATTGATGGGATTGCCAGTCACATATGTATTGACGCATGACAGTATTGCAGTTGGGGAAGACGGCCCTACTCATGAGCCTATCGAACAGCTTGCGTCTGTACGAATCATCCCGAACGTAACGGTAATCCGTCCGGCAGATGCGAATGAGACATCCGCTGCATGGGCATACACATTACAGAACCAATCTAACCCAGTCGTACTTGTGCTTACTCGTCAGAACCTACCTATCTTGGAAGGCGGCGTAGCTGCTTCCCGCGAAGGTGTTGCACGCGGTGCTTATGTCGTATCCGATGCTAAGAACGGCAAGCCTCAAGCGCAAATTCTTGCGACAGGCTCGGAAGTTCAATTGGCAATTCGCGCTCAAGAAGCATTGGCTGAAGAGGGCATCCAAGTACGTGTTGTCAGCATGCCAAGCTGGGATCTGTTCGAGAAGCAATCGAAGGAGTATAAAGACTCCGTATTGCTTCCAGATGTGAAGGCTCGTCTTGCAATCGAAATGGCTTCACCATTCGGTTGGGAACGTTATGTAGGAGACCAAGGCGACATCATTGGTATCTCCACATTTGGCGCTTCCGCTCCTGGAGACCGTGTCATCAGCGAGTACGGCTTCACTGTTGAAAACGTAGTGAGTCGTGTAAAGGCATTGCTGTAATACACGAAACGAATGAAGCAAAAATCACTGGATAGGGGAAGATGCGATTCACTCCTATTTAGTTGCAAATAAGAATAAGTCCGTTCTCTAGCCGATTCAGGCGAGGGGGCTCGGCAATTGAACAAGGCCGCTTAACGGGTACCAGAGATGGAAGTCCCCTGTTGTAGCGGCCTTGTTCGCGTTGTGATCCATTTTTCTGTAAATTTCATCCTAATATTGTGTCTGAACTGATATAATAAAATTTATATATCAAATCATTAAGGATAGGGCGAGGAGTAAACGAGTGAAACAGAAGCAAAATCATTATGCGACCGGTATCGCAGCCGCCGGGCTGTCCTATATTATTTGGGGCTTCCTTCCGATCTATTGGAAGCTGCTCGGCTCCGTGCCAGCAGCAGAGGTATTGGCTCATCGGATTATTTGGTCATTAGTATTCATGATTGTCCTATTGGCATCGCTGGGGAAGTGGAAGTCCACTATGGCAGAAATCAAGCAGCTGCTCACCCATAAGAAACAAGCCATAAGCATCATTGTGGCTTCCGTTGTAATTAGCATCAACTGGCTCGTTTATATTTTTGCTGTGGAAAGTGCGCATGTAGTGGAAGCAAGCCTTGGATATTATATCAACCCTTTGCTTAATGTCTTTCTCGCGACATTTTTCCTGAAGGAGCGGTTGACGAAGACGGAATGGTCAGCAGTTGGCATCGCAGCTGCAGGGGTTATATGCCTGACCGTATATTACGGTAGCTTTCCTTGGGCAGCGTTGACGCTCGCGACAACATTCAGTTGTTATGGACTCATTAAGAAGAAGGTATCTGTAGGCCCATGGACAGGGTTAACGGTGGAAACTTTGATCATGACGCCGTTTGCACTAGTATTTCTTTTCTTCTTCAATCCTAATGGGATCTCGCTGTGGGATAAAGAAGTGTCTATTATCATGCTGCTAATGGGAGCGGGAATTGTAACGGCAATTCCACTGCTATTATTCGCTACAGGTGCGAAGCGAATATCATTTACCCTTGTAGGCTTCCTGCAATATATTGCACCTACGATCATGTTGATACTTGGCTTGTTTGTGTTCGGAGAAGAATTTACGACTCCACAGTTTCTTGCATTCGCCTTGATATGGATTGCATTAGCTGTATTTTCGCTCTCTCGAATCGTAAGGAATACCAAAGTATCCAAGCAAGCTTACCAAGCTCAGAATTCTTCGGATAGCTCATATACAGCTTCGTAGAAGGAAGTGTATCCAAATAATAAGGGAGTGCCGGTGTATTCCGTGCACTCCCTTGGTGTATAAAGCATCTTTGAATTAGGATTATCCTACTCGTTGTTCTTGCTTTGTCCGATCGGGTGACCAATCCATTGCTCGTAGATTTTCACAAGTGAACATAAATCCTCTTCCCCAAAGCCTGCCGTTTGGCCCATTTGGAATAAACTCTTGGCCACCTCTAGCATAGGTGTCGGAGACTGCATCGTGTCAGTCAGCACGGAAGCAAGCTTCAAGTCCTTTAACATTAACTGTAGGGAGAATTGATTGTCGAAGTTGCCTGCAATAATCTTCTCGCCCTTCAGTTCGGCTGCCTTGCTTCCTGCACTGCCGTTGCGCACAACCTGAAGGAACGCTTCGGGATTCACGCCAGCCTTGGATACCATTGCAAACCCTTCCGCCAAAGCAGCATTGTTAATACCGACAATCGTATTGTGGGCCAGCTTCGTGATGGAGCCGCTGCCATTAGGACCCATATGAACGATCATTCGTCCCATTGCTTCCAACACGGGCATAGCTTGTTGCAGGGCTGTTTCTTCACCGCCGACCATAAAGACAAGTGTTCCATCGACGGCTGCAGGCTTGCTGCCCGTTACAGGAGCATCTAGGAACTGGGCTCCCCGCTCGGCACAAGCTGCAGCGAGCTGTTGAACCAGAGAAGGAGATATGGTGCTGCAGTCAATTACGATATGACCAGAGCGAACGCCTGCGAGCACCCCGTCTTCTCCGTAATAGATCGCTTCTATGGAGGAATCATCACTAACCATGGTGATTATGACATCGGATTGTGTTGCAGCCTCACGCGGTAGATGTACGGCAGTCGCACCTTGCTCAACTAATGGAACGGTTTTATCTGTGGAACGATTGTATACGGTTACTTCGAATCCTTTGCTAAGCAGATTGGCTGCCATTGGCGCGCCCATCGTGCCTAATCCAAGTACTGCTGCCTTCATTGTCTCTCATCCTCTCGCACTGTGAATGATTCGCATGATTTCGATGATGTTAGTGTACCATATTTGTCAGTGGCGGAGACAAGGAATCAAGCAAACAAAGCAGCAGTGAAAGTTGGTGAGAGCGTATTCATATGCAAATTTATGCAATGTTATAAATTTATTTTATCGTGGAATCCGGTTCAATGAAACGCGTTCCCTTGTGTTTCCGTCCAAAATCCAGTATCCTATGACTATATTGATTTTCGTGGGTTAAAGTGGCAAAGTCAACCAATACTCGAGGAGGGTGTACGATGGCAAAAAAAGTGCACTTTGATTACAGCAAGGCGTTGACGTTCGTAAGTCAGCATGAAATTGATTATTTTAAAGAGCCCATTCGCTTAGCGCATGAGCAATTACATAATAAGTCAGGAGTAGGTTCCGATTACCTAGGCTGGATTGATCTACCTTCCGCTTACGATAAAGAAGAATTTGCGCGCATTCAAGCAGCAGCTAAGCGCATTCAATCGAATTCTGAAGTGCTTATTGTTATCGGGATTGGCGGCTCCTATTTGGGCGCTCGTGCAGCGATTGAAATGTTGAGCCATTCCTTCTACAACATGCTTCCGAAGGACAAGCGCAACACGCCTGAGATTTACTTCGCAGGCAACAACATCAGTTCGACTTATATGACGCATCTGATGCAATTGATTGAAGGCAAGGACTTCTCAATCAATGTTATTTCCAAGTCGGGTACAACAACGGAGCCAGCAATTGCATTCCGTATCTTCAAAGACTTGCTCGAGAAGAAGTACGGCAAGGAAGAAGCGAAGAATCGTATCTTCGCTACTACGGATCGTGAGAAGGGTGCACTGAAGACGCTGGCAACGGCAGAAGGCTACGAGACATTCATCATTCCAGATGATGTAGGCGGCCGCTATTCCGTATTGACGCCGGTTGGCCTATTGCCAATCGCAGTCGCTGGCATTGATATTGACGAGATGATGCAAGGTGCTCGTGATGCTTCGGAAGAGTTCAGCAATCCGAACGTCGAAGAGAACCTCAGCTATCAATACGCAGCAGCACGCAATGCGCTGTATCGTAAGGGCAAGACAACAGAAATTCTCGTGAACTACGAGCCATCCCTTCACTATGTGTCGGAATGGTGGAAGCAGTTGTTCGGCGAGAGCGAAGGGAAAGACAACAAAGGGATCTATCCATCCTCCGTTGACTTCTCGACTGACCTTCACTCGATGGGGCAGTTCATTCAGGAAGGAACTCGCAACCTGTTCGAGACGGTTATTCAAGTAGAAGAAGTGAAGCATCACATCACGATTGAAGAAGATGCTGATGATTTGGACGGCTTGAATTTCCTTGCAGGCAAGACAGTCGACTTCGTGAACAAGAAGGCATTCCAAGGCACTTTGCTGGCACATACAGACGGTAATGTACCGAACTTGGTCGTGACGATTCCAGACATGACGCCATATTCGTTCGGATATTTGGTATACTTCTTTGAAAAAGCATGCGGCATCAGCGGCTATCTGCTCGGAGTGAATCCGTTCGATCAGCCTGGTGTGGAAGCATACAAGAAAAATATGTTCGCCTTGCTCGGCAAACCAGGATTCGAAGTTCAAAAAGCGGAATTGGAAGCAAGATTGTCCGAATAAGCGGGCGGCATGAGTTAACAGCTTAGATAGGCAACAAGCCGTGAAAGCAGTTCTCCAACATGGGGGGCTGCTTTCTTGGCAATCTCGGAAGGTGAATCTTCATGCTAGAACAATATAAGACAGTGCGCCAGTTTGGCAGCAAGGAAATCGTCATTAAGAAGTCGCGCTTTATCGGGTATGGCAAGCCAGTTGCCAACGAGGAAGAAGCGATTGCTTTTATAGATGAAATCAAGAAACAGCACTGGAACGCCACACATAATTGTTCCGCATACGTCATTGGCGAGCGGGATGAAATTCAGAAGGCATCTGACGATGGAGAACCAAGCGGCACGGCAGGCAAACCCATTCTGGAAGTGATGAAGAATCAAGGACTGAAAAATACCGTTATTGTCGTTACACGCTATTTCGGGGGTATTCTGCTTGGGGCAGGCGGCTTGATTCGGGCATATACAGATGGAGCTGTTGCTGCGATTGAAGCGGCAGATGCGATCGTGAAGGTGCTGCATCAAGAGGTTTTTGTAGAAATCGATTATACTTGGCTTGGCAAGCTTGAGAATGAATTGCGAAATAGAGAGACAAGGATGGGAGAAACGCAATTTACCGACAAAGTGACATTGACGTGTTTGCCCGTTGTGTCGGAAACAGAGCGGTTTATGGCGTGGATTACGGATTTGACACAAGGTCAAGCCGTTATTCGGAAGGGAGACCCTATTTACTATATCGAAGGGGAATAAGGAGAACAACCTCTATGCCAAGAAAAGCAGTGGATCAAGAGCTATCGCGAGAGCGAATCTTGGAAGTGGCGCGCCACTTGTTTGTCACGAAAGGATACCGCGCTATCTCCATGCGAAGTATCGGCCAACAATTAGGGTATAGCCACGGATCGCTTTATTATCATTTCAAAGACAAAGCGGAACTGTTCTACGCGCTCGTACAGGAAGATTTCAAGCGTTTGGGACGGCTGTTCGAACGTGTTATGGTTCAGGCTCCTTCCGATGGGTTGTCCAAGATGGAGCAGGTGATGCTTGAATTCATCCGCTTCGGTCTCGAGCAGCCACACCACTATGAAATTATGTTTATGACGCGGGATGAAGAATTACTCGCGTATGCCCGCTCAGAACAAGGTCGTTGCTTGGAAATGTTCTCGACGATTGTGAGACAGACGCTCGTGAGCAGCATTCATACCGAGCAGGAACGACATAATATCCCACGAAGCATTTTTCTTGCCATGCATGGATTCATCTCCTTTTACATTCAAGATCAAGTCACCTTTGATGAGGTGAAGCCGGCGGCGCTAGCTCACGTTCGCTTCTTATGCCGCAGAACGCTGGATTCAGCACAGACGGCATAGTCACTCAATATTGCATTCTTATATCACTGATTGATCGATATAAAAAAGCTCTTCTCACGTTTCTGTTCACCTGCACATATAGTGACGGTAGCCCAGCTTCGGGTTATCGGCATGTGTGTGAAAGGCGATTAGACGTAAGGGGGCTTTTTTATGTTAAAGCAACACAGTGACTTGTACTTACATGCACAGGTCATCAGAATGAAAAATCTCCATCTTATGGTGCACATTCATGCCAATACTTCGATAGGAGTGTGTCTTCATGATTGAGTATGTAGTACGGCCTGGAGATTCCTTGTTCACGATTGCAAGTCGGTATGGGGTTCCGGTATCTTCTCTTATTCAAGCGAATCAATTAACGAATACGGATGCTGTATATGTAGGGCAAATGCTTCGAATCCCTGTGGGTGGAGGGGGAACCTTTCCATTTCCGCCGCCACCGCCTCTCCCGCCAACGCAACCATTTCCTCCTTTTCCAGGAGGGGGCAATTTGGAACAGCGTGTTACGATCCTTGAACAACAGGTTCGCCGCCTTCAGCGGGAAGTCGCGCAATTGCAAGGCAGAGAAGTGACGAACAGTTGAATGGCCTGCTCGATGACAGGGTGTCCAATGTGCTGGATGCCCTTCCTCTTGTAAATGGATGGTGAAGATGACAATATTGTAAGCTGAATTGTAACCAGATTCAGATGCTCATTCTACAAACTTCATGTAAAGTAGTAGGTATGAAGAATAGAGAGGTAGAATCTAACCATACCGATGGGATGAAGCGGGGTAGATGAATGATGAAGAAGGCAGCGCTGCTGCTGGCGGTCGTGGCGATCAGCTGGCTGTTGGCAGGATGCGGACAAGCCGTTCAGCATACATACGACAAAGTGAATCAAGTCGTAACCGATTATGGCAAAGAGAAATCGATTAATAAAGAGAAGGTTCTTCTTATTGTGAAAGAAGGACTGTACAAACTGTATGATGTTCAGATCAATGATCAGGAATGGAACCTGATATGTGGATTTTCAAAGTATTTCCCGAACCAAGAGGATACCAAGTCGGATGAAGGACATGTTGCCTTTATTGGTACGATCAATGGGATGGAGCAGCGGCGGGGCGGCATAAGCGGTTTCTATGGGGAAGTGAACCTGAAGACGGGAGAGCTATACAAGCTCGGCATTCTGAGGCCGTCTGCAGAAGGGAATGTACAGGGTGGCGATGCAGGAGAGCTTCAGATGAAGGCGCGAGCTTTTATTGTAGACCGATTGCAAGCGAATGAACGTACACTTCGAATCCTTTCAGAGAAGGGCCAGGATCGTGGAGTCTTTCTATTTCAAGATTCAGATAGCGGGATGCGGTATTGGATTCAGATGCATGTCGAACAACAGAAAGTCATCTTCTTTAAAAGGTGGAAACACATGTAAATAAAGTCCGTCTGATGCAGGAAATGCAATCGGCGGATTTTTTTGTGCTTCCATCTGGCGAATCGAAACGGCGGCTTCATCGTCCATATCACATGAAAATGGGTTATCACCTATCATAAGGGTTTCGAATAAGTTGCATAAGGTTCACTTACAGATTGGGCGTTATCAATCAATCTTTGTATTGACGGTGTCATCTATTTTTTGGTAAAGTGGTGAAAACCATTACCGAGTAAAGAAGTTGGAATAATGGACATAAAGAGTTGAGTTTACGTAGATGGAGGGACGAAGGTGAACGCAGTACTGCGCTATCGTGGAGCGTTGTGGGGGTTTCGAACCACGCTGCTTCTATACGTATTTTTGCTGGTTGTGGTACCACTTGGCGGCATATATGCTCAATCGTTCTATGGCGGTTGGAGCACATTTGTAGACAGTCTCATTGAACCTCTTGCATGGCAATCAGTGGCGCTGACGTTCCGTCTGGCGATCATTGCAACGGCGATCAACGTTGTCATCGGAACATTGTCGGCTTGGGTGCTCCACCGCTATCGTTTCGTTGGGCGAACTTGGCTGAATAGCTTGGTTGACTTGCCATTCGCTTTGCCCACCGCGGTAGGCGGGTTGATGATCCTGCTGCTGCTCGGGCCAGGAAGCTTCGTTGGGAGGTTGGTAGAGTCTATGGGGTGGAGAATCGTTTTCGCAGAGCCCGCTATTGTAGCTGCCATGGTATTCGTCACTTTTCCCTTCGTCATTCGGGCAGTTCAGCCGCTCTTGGAAGAAGCCGACTTGTCTGAAGAAGAAGCCTCTTATACGCTTGGCGCGTCCCGTATGTACACGTTCACTCGTGTTACGCTGCCGCGTATGAGGCCAGGCATTGTGAGTGGTGCAATGCTTGCCTTCTCCCGGGCAATGGCTGAATTCGGAGCAGTAGTGCTCGTCGCTGGGAACATACCGGGGAAGACGCTCGTTGCATCTGTATACATTTTCGGTGAAATTGAAAGTGACCACCCTCAATCGGCAGCAGTCGTTTCTGTCTTATTGTTGACCTTATCATTCATAGTCTTATGGGCGATTCATTGGATACAGAACCGGAGGAAATCGTCATGAAGCATACTCCTTATCATCGGCCCAATTCTTCAGAAGAACCGCATCAAGTGTTAACTGCCTCGCAATCCTCTGCAGCTGTACATGATCCACATCCACACTCACGCTCTAAGCTGCAGTTGCTGCTCATCATTCTGACTTACGCTGTATTTATTACATTACTTATTGCTCCATTATTGCAAATGCTGTTGGGAGCTTTCCAAGGTGGTTGGGGTTCAGCCCTCGCCTCCCTGCTTCGGCCTGAGTCGCTTCATGCGCTTGGAGTTACAGCAGCTGTTGTAGGCGTTGTAACGCTGCTTAATGTTGTGTTTGGTGTATGGTTATCGATCGTCCTCGTAAGAGGGGGCTGGTTAAATGGTTTCGTTCGACGCTTGCTCAATGCGATTATCGATCTCCCTTTTGCGGTATCCCCGATTATTGGCGGGTTTATGATTGTGCTTTTGTTAGGGCCACAGACGATTATGGGGACGTTATTTGCAGACATGGGCGTTCAAATCGTATATGCATTCCCAGGTATGGTGCTTGCCACCTTATTTGTGACATTCCCGCTGCTTATCCGAGAAGTGGTGCCCGTCCTGCAGGAAATTGGGACACAGCAGGAAGAAGCTGCGTCGATGCTTGGCGCTTATGATTGGACTACCTTCTGGAAGGTAACATGGCCATCCATACGATGGGGAGTACTCTATGGAGTCGTTCTAACCATAGCTCGTTCCCTTGGTGAATTTGGCGCCATTCTTGTCGTATCCGGCAATATTATGAACAAGACGCAGACCGCAACGACACTTGTATACCAAGACGTGGAGAACTTCAATATTACGGCGGCCAGCAGCTTGGCCCTAGTACTTGTATTCAGTTCGATCATCCTGCTGCTCGTCATGGAATGGGCGAAGCGTCACGCAGGACGCAAAGGAGTGCATTGACGATGCATATTGAGGTAAATCAGCTCAACAAATGGTTCGGTTCCTATCATGCAGTGCGCGACGTCAGCTTCTCCATTGAAGCAGGTCAGCTTATCGGCTTGCTTGGACCGAGCGGTGGCGGGAAGACTTCTGTACTGCGCATGCTAGCTGGCCTAGAGCAGCCAGACAGCGGTGAAATTCGATTTCAAGGGAATCGGGTCAATGAAATCCCGCCCCAGCAGCGCGGCATCGGTTTCGTATTCCAGCAATATGCGTTGTTCAAGCATATGACCGTCTATGACAACATTGCCTTTGGGCTGACGATTCAGAAATGGCCCAAGGATCGCATCCGTGAGCGAGTTACAGAACTGCTCGAGCTAACCGGGTTGTCTGGGATAGAGCGAAGATATCCGCATCAGCTGTCCGGAGGCCAGCGTCAGCGTGTAGCTTTCGCGCGTGCATTGGCCCCTGAGCCACAGCTGCTGCTGTTGGATGAGCCATTCGCTGCAATTGATGCCAAGATTCGCAAGGAGCTGCGAAGCTGGCTGAGGGAACTGATTGAACGGGTTGGCATTACCTCCATCTTCGTTACCCATGATCAGGATGAAGCGATTGAAGTTGCTGATGAGATCATGATTATTAATCAGGGAAGTGTGGAGCAAAAAGGGACACCGTGGGATATTTATCAATCACCGAACACTCCATTCGTGGCTGAATTTATTGGAGAATCGACGATTATTTCGGATCTGGACTCCCTGCGGGGATTCGATACTCTCTCGTCGTCACTTCAGACGGCTATTCCTTATTCAGCTGATCCTGTAGAAGCTGTACTAGAGACGCAGGCTGTTCGGGAGACGCTTCAGGAACTCGGAGATGCATTCAAGGCATTGATTCGCCCTGAATATATTGAGGTAGGCTTGCCAGGTGAATTGAAAATGGCATCTGCCTGCATACACGGCACCGTGAGGTCACTCCAATTTCGTGGGAGTGAATGGATGGTGGCTATTGAAGTTGGCGACATGATATTGAAAACATATCGTTCATTGGAGAAGCCAATGCTGCAGGCGGGGGATTGGGTGCAGGTGCTTGTCCATCGCATCTATGTGTTCGAGGGGGGTCGGAGTTGGGTAGTGGAAAATGCGTTAAAAGAAGACCCGATGCCAGTCCATATTTGAACACGGATTGTGGTCGAGGGGTGAGGTCGCCCTTGAGCCGAATTAAGACCAGAGATAGGCTTACAGCAATGATGGCGGTGATCATACTCTCACTCCTTGTGGTACTGCCAGGCTGTAGCAGTAAGTCAGCCGATCAAGACGGCAATGGGACGGAGAGAGCCTTAGCCATGAAGCAGATCTCTGCTTCTGACAAGGATACCGTGACCATCGTAATCGGTGCCTACTCTGTTGTGAAGGATGCGCTAGGGCGCATTCTCCCACAATTCGCTGCCGATTGGGAGGCGAAGACAGGGAAGAAGGTTGTCTTTCAGGAGTCTTATGAAGCTTCCGGTACTCAGGCCAGAGCGATAGCCGGCGGGATGGAAGCGGATGTAGCCCTTCTTGCCATGGAAGGGGATATAGATAAGCTCGAACGTGCGAAGCTGATTAACTCAGATTGGAAGCAACAGGATGCTTATCAGGGCATGGTTACTCGTTCTGTTGCTGTCATAGGTACACGGAAAGGCAATCCTCTCGGCATTCGGGATTGGACGGATTTGACCCGTGAAGGGGTAAATGTCTTATACCCGAACCCGAAGACATCAGGTGGAGCACAGTGGGATATTAATGCCATATACGGAGCAGGGTTGAAGATGGCAGCTGAGCAAGGGAAGGATGGGCCGCCTTTTGCTAAGCAGCTGCTGATGCGCGTCCATCATAATGTACTGTCCATGGATAAGAGCGGCCGAGCGTCGATGGCGGCATTTGAGTATGGTGTTGGTGATGCAATCGTGACCTACGAAAATGAGATCCTGTCCCGCAAACGTGAAGGCGTACCTTATGGAATGGTTCTTCCTAAGCATACGATTCTAATTGAGAATCCAGTTGTTGTCGTGAGGAAATATGCGAGGAAGCACCAAGTTGAGGAAACTGCAGAAGCGCTCGTCGCTTATTTGCGCGAGCCGAAGGCGCAGCGAATGTTCGCAGAAGTAGGCTTCCGGCCTGTGAATGAGCAGGTTGCTAAAGAGACTATCAAGGCCTATCCCGTCCCAGATGGCTTGTTCCGTATCGATGATATGGGCGGATGGGATGAGGTTAGGGAGAAATTGTACAGCAATCGGGGAGTTTGGTATCAGGTGTTAGCAGGAATAGAATGAAATAATAAATGAAGCGCAGACTGCCCGATATATTCGAGTGATCTGCGCTTATGTAGGGTCTACTCATGAATAAGTCATATGCGTCCTGCTGATATACAAGGCAACCTTATGCTTCGCGATACAATGGAATGTCCGTTGTCAGTCTGCGAACACCAATCTCAACGAGCTTATACGCATCTTCTAGGCTGCGAACGGTCCAGACACCAAGGCCTACACCGGCTGCTTGCGTCTCGGCGACGAGCTGCGGATGCTCCAGGACTGTCGACAGCTGAATTAGGAGTGTGGCGTTGCCAAGCTCGGCTACTGCCTTCAAATCGACAAGCTCGCTTGACAGGAGCGCAAGCTCAATATCGTTGTTTAGGCTGCGTAATACACGTAAATTGTCTGGGTAAAAAGAGATAAACATCGTGCGTTCCGTCATATCATATTGGTTCAATAGATGAAGGATGGCCCGAAGTTCCTCTTCCGTGTTATGTTCTTTCAACTCCAGTTGGAGTCCAACCTTACCCCCGCATAATTCAAGCACTTCTTCCAGCAGTGGAACACCGCATCCAGCGAACTCCGGGCTGAACTTCTTGCCTGCATCCACCTGCTGAAGCTCAGCAACCGTCTTCTCCCGGATACGTCCAGTGCTCGTTGTAGTTCGATCCAGTGTATCGTCGTGGATGACGACGGGAATGCCGTCTTTCGAATGATGTACGTCGATTTCTAACGTATCGGCGCCCATTTGAATGGAACGGCGGAATGCCGCCATCGTATTCTCGGGATGCACCGCTGCATAGCCACGGTGAGCGACAATTTCAACATCATTGAACAGTGCGTTGGAACTCATGATAATCCTCCTCATTATAGCGAACATGATAGCGAATGTGATGATAACTGCGTTATCATGTATCATAGGATCCGTATGTAAGTATGTGTGCATGCGGAATTGACTCCGATTATACTTGATACATGATAGAAGAACAATGGAGATTTTATAACGGTTACGTGTTGTTCTTGTAAATGTATACGCAGCTGAAGGAGAAAAATGGACATGAATTGTAAGGAAAAGAGTTGGTCAATCTCTTTTTGGGGGACAGGAGACTCCATGGGGGTTCCACGAGTATATTGCGACTGTGAGGTATGCAAAGAGGCACGTGAGGAAGGACAGAACCGCCGTTTTCGTTCCTCTGTTGTGATTGAACGAGCTGACGAACGGCTTCTCATCGACTGCGGGCCGGATTGGACAGGCCAGATGGAACGTGCAGGCTTGTTCTGGATAGATGATATCCTCATCACCCATGCGCATCAGGATCATATTGCAGGGCTCCCCGCGTATGCGGATGCATGCCGCTGGCTGGATCGTCAAGGGCATGTCATTGCTCCCGCAGAGGTGAATCAATTGATTCGAACGATGTACCCATGGCTTGAGAGGTTCATCCAATTCGAAGATATCGAGCAGACATGGCAGTGGCGGGACTGGTTCATTCAACCGATTCGTGTCAATCACGGCAAGAATGGCTATTCCTACGCGTATCGCTTTGATCGGCTTCAAGCCGTCTCGGGAATGGAGGAACCGTATTCGGCAGCGGAGAGCCAGGAATTAGAAGGGAATGAAGGCTCCGCGAATGTGGGATCAGCTGTGTTACATAGTTGGTTGTATGCTTCGGATGCAATTGGGCTGGGCGCTGGGGAACGTCAATTGTTCCGCGATCTCGATCTTCTTATATTGGGAACGAATTTTTATCACGAGCAGGCAGCCTATGAGACCCGTTCTGTATACGACATGGTCGAGGCTGTGGAATTGCTTCAGGATATCTGCCCGAAGCGAGCCATATTTACGCATATGTCCCATGACATTGATTTCCGTACAAGCTATGAGCTGCCATCAAATGTGGCACTTGCACGGACAGGGATGCGAGTGGAAGGGTAACCTCGGTTACCCTTTTTTGCTAGAGAGGTACGACACTTATCTACTATTCTTAACGCTCAGTTGGCGCTTTCACTACAGGACTAACCGTACATACGCTGCGCTATTACGAAAAGATTGGGCTGCTGACAGAAGTGCAGCGCGATGCAAATGGCTACCGGCAATATACGAAACGGACATCGCGTGGATTCATTTTCTGCTTTGTTTGCGTGCGACAGGCATGCTCATCAGGGAGATGCAGCAGTTTTCTCATTTGCGCAGCAGGGGTGATTCCACGATAAGCGCCCGACGTGCATTATTGGAAGATCATCAAGAGCAGGTTATGGTACAAGCAGAGGAGTTGCAGGAGCATCTACAGAAGATTGAATCCATTATAAGCAACTTGAGGGGAACCAGACGAAGTAATCGTTGTACGGTTGTTAAAAAAGCGCCGCTTCCTGCAGACAGGCTTGTCTGTACGGAAGCGGCGCTTCGTTAGGTATGATTAGTTCGAGCTGTCACGATTCAGGATGAACTTCTCAATGACATGACGTACTCCTTCATCATTATTGCTCTCTGTTACATAATCGGCAATCGTCTTAAGTGAATCAACGGCATTGCCCATCGCAACACCGAGTCCAGCCGTCTCGATTAGATCATGGTCATTCCATGAATCTCCGATACCGATCGTCTCTTCCAGGCTGCAGCCGAAGTGTTTCGCCAAATGGCGCAATGCGCTGCCCTTCGTGCCCTCATAATGGGTGACCTCTAAGAAATGAGGCTTCGACTTCGTAATATGAACCTCTGATCCAAGCAGTTCCTTCAGTTCTTCCGCAACACGATCCAGTCGTTCCGGTTCGTCGATCATGAGCATCTTCGTGGAAGGGGAAGCGAGCAGACGATCAAAGTCAGGTTCTATGAAGTAAGGAATGCGGCTCAAGCTCGCGTAGTCAATCAGTTTTTGATTCTCCTCGCGAGCGTACAGCTTGTCATCAATGTATAGTTGCAAATGAATGTTATGCTCGTCGCAGTAGCGAAGCAGTTTGAGCGCAGCATCGCGCGGCACTGCACGCTCGTAGAGTACTTCACCGTCCATTACGTTCTTCACAAGAGAACCTTGATACGTAATGAGAGGCACATTTAGACCTGTCTGCAAGGCAATGTTATGTGCAGAAGCATACATGCGTCCTGTTGCAAGTGTAACGGTAACGCCTTGTTGAACGGCGAGCTCCAAGGCACGCTTCGTGCCGGGAGTTACCTGCTTGTCATCATTAATCAACGTGTCATCTACATCAATCGCGATAAGTTTATACATGGGTTATGAGTTTCTCTCCTATCTATGCAGCACACACTCATGTACTGGTAATCAGGGGCTCGTCACATTCTTATCCTCGAACACCTGTATTTCTCTCTACTTCTATTGTACAGCATGTCCGCTCCATTTCAATTC